>NZ_RZOM01000104.1:0-9542 GCF_003999175.1 Mesorhizobium sp. M7A.F.Ca.ET.027.03.2.1
GCCTTACATTGTAAGACCAGGCTCCAACCCAAACCAGATGAGCGCACCGACCGAGCGGGCGGCACCGGCTTTGAACGGAGGGGGCGCTCCGACGAATTCCGTGACAAGTCCCCCGCGAGACCGCGCTGCTATCCGTGCGGGCGCGCCAAGCGCCCAGGGCGGTCTCGGCTTCATCATCGAATAGTGTCATCCAAAGATGTTGCGTTTTATAATCCTCTTTGTCGCTCTGGCACCAAGCGTAAGTGGCTGCACAAGCACTACGCCAGTTGATGTCGAACCATCGGCACCAATGCTTGTCCGAGAGGAGACCACCGTCCTGACGTTGCAAAGCCTGCGCGCTTCCGAACGGCAGCGTTTGCGTGTTTTCCTAGACAAGGCCAGTCGCGGCCGGTTCGATGCCATCCACCTCCTCATCAGCGGTTCGCCCCAGCTCAGCGCAGGGGTAGCCCATCAGGCCAGGCAGTTGGCAATCGAAGAAGACAACATTCAATTGCGCGATCAACACGACGCCGGCTCAGTGCGAATTGAGGCGATTGTCTATCACGCCCGTCCGCCGGTCTGTCCCTCATATGGTGCCTTACCCAATGAAGAATCCTTCAAACAGCCGCTTGGTTGTTCGACAGGACATAACCTGGCCGTGATGGTCAACGATCCGCGCGATCTGCTCGACAATCAGGCCGTCAAGGCCGGCGATGGCGATCGTGCTTCTGTACCAGTTGCAACTTACAGAACATTCGGGACGGATAAAGGTGGCTGATACCGCCCTTATCTCGGCAGCACTCCTACCGGAGATTGAAAGCTTCCAATCGCGTCCTGATCTAAAATAAAAGGAACCGCTGGATGCAATATAGGCGCTATATCGAGGGCCTTAGGGCCGTTGCTGTACTTCCGGTCGTACTCTTTCATTTCGGAATTTCGGCGATCCCGGGTGGCTTTAGCGGGGTCGATATCTTCTTCGTCATCTCCGGCTACCTAACCAGCGGAAGCCTCCTGGATGACCTTGAACGCGGCCAATTTTCCATCGTCAACTTCTACTGGCGCCGTGCCCGGCGCATTCTGCCGGCGCTCGTCTTTGTGATGCTTCTCACCTGCATTGCAGCATTGTTCATTCTTCTGCCACCGGATCTGCGCGGATTCAGTCTTAGCATCATAGCTACCTCGACCTTCTGGTCGAACGTTTTCTTCTGGAAAACGTCAAGTTACTTCTCTATCGATGCCGCGCTTCTACCACTGTTGCACACTTGGCCGCTTTCCGTAGCGGAGCAGTACTACATCTTCGCACCAATCCTGATGTTCCTAATCTATCGCTACATCGGGAAGCGCTGGCTGACGACACTTCTTCCGATAATTCTCTGCAGCTTCGTAGTGGCGGTGATGGCGACATCGCTGGCACCCACCGCCGGATTCTATCTGCTGCCGACCCGAATCTGGGAACTCATGTTGGGCGCCCTGCTCATGCTCAAATGCCCCTCGCCGCTGGGCAACCGATTCCTGATGGAGTCGGTGGGGGTGGCCGGATTTGGCCTTCTCGCCATCGGGTTCTTCGCGATTTCGGCGAGTGATCCGTTCCCAGGCTACAACGCCTTGTATCCATGCATCGGAACGGCCCTTCTGATCTATGTTGGCCAAAATACCCCCTCGACGGTCGCCACCCGCATGCTCGAAGTCCGGCCGCTGGTCTGGATTGGGCTCATCTCGTATTCGTTGTATCTTGTTCACTGGCCTCTCAATGCGTTCGCGCACTATCTTTCGTTCCAAAAACTCGATCCGTTGATGACCGGTGCGATGTTGGTGGCAAGCCTCGCATTGGCTGCATTCTCCTGGAAGTTTGTAGAGCAGCCGTTTCGACAGAAGAGGGCCTTCACCTCCCCGGGGCCTATCTTCGCCTTTTCAGCGCTCGCGATCGTTGTCCTTTGTGCCGGCGGAGCGGCGGGGGCGCTCGGCAATGGCTTTCCGCAACGGTTTCCGGACTATGTCCAGCGGCGCATTTCCGTCGGGGACTGGAGGAATGGCATCTGTTTCAACGAGGGCACCAGCCGGATCGAAAGCTGGAATATGGAGGATTGCACGCGCACCAGCGGTTTTCCAACAACGGTTTTTTTGTGGGGCGACTCCTTCGCCGCGCACTATGTTTCCGGCTTGGGTGCTAACATAAATCGATTGCAGGCGAACATCGTTGAATATACGTACGCCAGCTGCGCGCCGATACTCTATTACTACCCTTACGATCGTCTTGATTGTGTCCGGTTCAATCGCAAGGCCTTGGACGTCATCTTGGAAGCGGACATCAAGACGGTTATCCTCAGCGGTAGATGGAGTGACTATGAGGTCAGAGGTTTCGACGGTCTTCAGCAAACAATCGCTACGCTTCGTGCCCTGGGCGTGCGCGTGTTTGTCATCGGCCAGTCTCCGCAGTTCCCAACTGACGTCCGGAAAATTGCGTTCTTCGCCAAGCGCCAAAATCTGGACGATACGTCCTGGCCGATCGCGATGGACCCCGACATCAACGAACGTGTGCGCTCATTTACCAAAGGCGCCACATTCATCGATCCGCTGAAATTCCTGTGCAGCGCAGGACGCTGCGCCTATTCCGATAGAGGAGAGTTTTTATATTTCGACTATGGTCATTTCTCTTCAGCCGGCGCCACACTGGCAATCTCGAAATACTGGCCGGCTTTTGGCAAGGACAATGCTCTTCCTAAGACGAAGTAGCGGCTCAGCGGCTGACAAGCACCAGTACGGGTCCCAGTGATAGCTCCTGCTTCCGCAGCAGCCGCGACGATGGAGCTGTTCAGGTTTAAGGCCCCCCGATAGTGACCTAGGATGGGTGCTGCCACGCGGCTCGGACTCAGCGTGCATTATCACGTAAATGTTGAGAGAATGAATGGCGCCGCGAAGGGCAATTCCAGCCGTCCAAAGCGACAGGCGTGTCGCGGCCTCGACATTGCAGTGGCGCTTACCTAACACGGCCTCACACTGCCCTCTAAGCGGCCCCGAATTTGAACTGACGGCCCCTGGCCGGTTCATCGGGCAGGTCAAGGGCTAGGTGTAGTACACAGGGCTCATAACTTTCAGTTTCTAGTTGGTACGATGGGCCGTGGACGGTCGATGCAGACTTCAAGATGGCGAACGAAGCTCTCCATGCGTGCGTTGTCGAGGCAAGTGCCTTTGCCATGCTCGCGACTGGAGAGATTTCAAAATGAGCCTTGTAAGCGGAGAATGCCGCCGACGCTGTTCGGCTTGCTCGTGCCCTTGACGGCGGTAGGCTCGGCAGGGCCGAGGCCAGAGTTGCCGTAGTGGTCGTAATCGACCTCGGCTGTGACCGTGAAGCCGGGAACGACCATGTAGGCGACGTTTGCAGCCACACCAGCATCCTTGAGCTGATCACCCGAGACCTGAAGGTTGAACGAAGTTTTCTCGTCAAACTCGTAGGTGGCGCCCGCCCAGAAAGCCCACTGGCCGTTCCAGATTTTGTACGAGCCGCGCCCATGATTGGCAATTGCGCCGTTTGAGTCCTCGTTGAGACTGGCATTGGAACCGTAGCCGAAGAGTCCAAACAGCGACAGCTGGTTTGTGACAGCGACGTCGACGCGGATCTTGCCGGCAAAAGCTTCGTAATTGCTGTCATAAGCCGCGACGCCGGTGATCGAGCCCCAGCCTTGCGTGTATTTCAAGCCGGCGACAACGTGCGGAATATAGCTGTCGATAGTACCGGCTGAGCCCGATCCTTGTTCGAGCGAAATCACAGTCGAAATGCCGTTGCCGGCGTCGAAGTGGTACTGAGCCACGTTGGTGTCGAAGCCGGCCGACGGAACGAGCATACTATCGAGAACGTCGCCAGCGTAGCTTACAAACGTATCGAAGGCCGACCCCTCCTTGCCAACTCGCAGGCCTCCCAGCTCGACCCAGGCAGAAGCCAGTGCGAGGCCGCTGTTGAAATCATAGTTCTGAGGACTGTCATGCGAGTTAGCGCTGTTGCCAAAATTCACGTGGGTTTCGGTATAGGTCGTCAACGCGCCGAGCTCGGTCTGCTGGCCGGTCCAAGTTTTGAACGTGAAGCGTGTGCTGTTTCGCCAAGTGCCTTGGTCCTCGCCAGTTCTCACGTCCGAGGTTCTTGCGCTGTCATACGATCGGACGTCACCCAGGCCGATATCGTAACGGACATAGCCGCCGATGCGCAGGCAGGTCTCGGTGTTGGGAATATAGGAATATCCCGAGCCGAGGACGTCGCAGATCTTGATGTACTCGGCCGGTTCCCGCTCGGCGCCAGCTGCTCGACCGACGGAAACGGTCATCAGAGCAGTTAAGCCGAGAAGAGGACTCTTGATGTACATGTCTAGATCTCCATGAAGGAATAAAAAGGATAGAGGCGAAAGAGCAAGCTTTTCCTCTAAATTTTGTGCGTGTTGTCTCCAATATGTGGACGCCAAAGCGCTTGACACGAGAGGTGAGCCAGCGTAAAAGCCACATGTACTTATAATAGTGTTTTCTGTTAGGAGATTCATTATCGTTTACATGTGAAACACTCCGGTCGGACCGCTGCAGCTCTCCGAAATAGAGCAGCAAGCGACATGCCAACCTGAAGCGTAAATGCGGCCGACACCAAAATCGGGCCGACGCGCCTTCGTCTCGCTGGAATCACTTTTTTTGAGGGTCACTGCGAAAAGCAATGTGCGACACGGTTCGCCATGTTCGATATGTGACAGTCTCGTTTAACAGCGACGGCTTCCCGTCTGACCGCAACGGAGGCCGCGCCATGCGCTACCGAGAAGGATCACTGCGCGTACGCTCCGCAAGGGCTGCGCCAGGAACAGAGGGCGTGCGCGTCCGAGGCGTCGCATGGTGGCCGCAGCACCTTTTCGCCGCTGTAAGTTCGCCGTGCAGGTACATTGCGCGGCCGGAAGCGAGAGGGAGCGCACCCTGAAACGGCTGCCTACGGCTCGCCTCGAGTAATTGGCGATGAACAGCATTCTCGAGAACTTAGTCTCGACGGAAAGAGCAACGAAAGGAAGCCGCTTGGACGAGCACGATCCGAAGGAAGAACCGATCGAGACCATTTTCCGCAACGGCACAATCACTGCCGTGGGTATCCTGCTTGCCTTTTCGCTCGGCTTCCTCACTCATTGGGCCGCGAACCCCTTGCCATGGCAACTCTACGATCTGTTCGCCGTAGTGCCGATCCTGCTCGGCATCGCACTGCAGATGAGAGCGCTGTCCATGCTGCTCGACATGAGTTCCTTGCGGCGCCCCATCTACGAACGCGCCAATCGCATTTTCATGGTCGGCCTCATCCAGACCGCGTGTGGCGTCGGCATGGCCATCTTGGTCGATCTTTTCGGGATATCGGTAGGGGGCACGCTGCCCGGCGCTTGACGACAAGCCACACCGCCGCTCTTCGCTCGAAGCGACGTCAAGCCGGGGAACCTTGTGCACCCCCTAGCGGCGTCCTCCTTTCATCAAATGAGCCGACGTCAGCTTTAGAGCGTCTCGGTGGCTAAAGCCGGTATGGTTTTTCGGCCGGCAGGGAAGGCCGCTGGCTGGACCTGGATGGCGTCTGAACGAGGCTTGACAGGTCCGTTGCGTCGGACATGAATTTCGCATTGCAAAGTTCTTCCGCAGACGCCTCAAGCACACTGCACTGGCGTCACGTACTACTCAGACGTTGAATGCGGCACCGCACCATCACCTCAGGCGCAACCATGGCACGCGCGCTCCCCGGCGTGGTTGACCCCATCCTGTCCAAACGAGACTGCGACATAAGCGGGACGCACTGACTTAGGTCAGAGACCAGGACGAGCGCGCAACGAAAGAATGATGGATCAGCGACGTGGGATGACAGCTCCTTGCACACCTCAATCCTGACAAAGTACCGGGACCCCCGGCCGCCTTGGTATACCATCTATCCGACTGTGCCAGACTTCTCTGCGGCAGTTGGTGCTGACGATTATGAGGAATGGCTGGGGGGCCTCCCGGCCGACGAATCGGTGTCGCTCTATTTCCACATTCCGTTTTGCCGATCCATGTGCTGGTATTGCGGCTTCCCTACCGCGGTCATCCGTCGCAACGGCCCGATCCTTAATTATTTAGCGGTGCTGCGTCAGGAGATCAGTTTGGTGTCGGAGCAAGTGCGGCAAGGGCTGCCGGTGAGCGATGTGCATTTCGGCGCGGAACGCCTCACCTTATCGGGCCAGCCGAGCACTTGGCGCTGATGGAATTTCTACGCCGCCACTTCGCTTTCAGCAAAACTGCTGCGATCACCGTGGAGATCGATCCCCGAACGTTCACACCGGAAATGGCCGAAGCCTTGGCAGCTAACGGTGTCAACCGCGCGAGCATCGGCGTGCAGAGCTTTGATCCCGATGTGCAAAGGCGATCAATCGGATCCAGAGTAAGGTGCAGACGGCCGCTGCAGTCCAAAATCTCCGCCGGCATGGCGTTGGCCATATCAACTTCGACCTCATCTTCGGTCTACCGAAACAGACTGTGCAGTCCTGCATCCAGACCGCGATGGCTGCGGTCGCCATGCGCCCCAACCGGCTTGCGGTGTTCGGATACGCGCATATTCCTTCCGTGATAAAGAACCAGCGCCTATCGAGCAGGCAGGTCTACCGGACGGCGATCTTCGCGCCGAACAGGCTGCAGCTGTCGCCGAGACACTGGTTGGCGCTGGCTACCGGGAGATCGGGCTCGATCATTTCGCTCCGCCGGACGACGAACTCGCGCTAGCGCAGAAGACCGGGCGCGCCTACGGCGTAATTCGCTGGGATACTCGGCCGATACTTGCAAAACGTGATCGGCTTAGGCGCGTCGGCTATTGGCCGAGTCCGCGAGGGGTATGTTCAGAACGAAGTAACACGGGATTCTTACGCCCGGCACATCGCAAGTGGACGTCTGGCGACATCAAAGGGTCACCGTCTGACCGACGATGACCGGGTGCGCGCAGCGATCATCGAGCGACTGATGTGCGATTTCGAGGCCGACGTGCCGACCATCTGTGCCGCCCACGAAATCGAACCAGCTCGTTTTCTCGATTCAGTTGAGAGTTTGGTGACGCTGGCTGAGGAGGGGATCCTGGACGTCGAAAACGGCTTCATCCGCGTGCGGCCGGAGCACCGCTTTGTTGTTCGCGCCGTTGCTGCTGCATTCGATGCTTTTCTCGCGAATCGATGAGTTGAGGCCACGACGCCGAAAGGCATCAAACCTTGTTTGGCGCTCGTCGGCATGGGCTCTCGCAGAAGACTCCGCAAGCGTATGCAGGGGACTTCCACTTGACGCCGCGTTCACCATCATCTCGCCTGGGTGCGCGCGAAAGCGCACAACCCGGAGCACGCTGCTCTCGGTGTGAGGCTGTGCTCTGCAAAGCACCGGTGATCCACCCTGTCCCTGGACAGCAGCTTGATGGCGTCATCTTGGAGGACGAGAAAAGATTGTCGAGGTACGGGTACGAATTGCCTCGGTCGTCCGTTCAATCGAAAGCACTGTCTGCGGAGGCACCTCTCCTTCATGCAGTGACAGGAGATGCTGGGCGACTTCCTTATCTGCTGCGGTGAGTCGATGATTTAGGCGGAGAAAGTCCATCCAGGTGGGGGTGCGGAATGTCTCCGTCCAAAGTGACGGTGTTTGCAGATTTCGCTGGAGCGTCCAGTTTCGTGCACCGGCACGGCTCTGGACGTGTCGCCGCGTGCGCATGGAGCCCAGAAAGGCCTCGATATTTTCCTCCGATATCAAATACTCGACCTTGGCCACGATAGGGCCACTTCTGGGTTTCAGATCGAGAGCCACGTCCGGCGGATGAAAAACTGAACTTTCTTGATCGGTTTCTTCCCAGGGACGGACCGGCAACACGATCCCCGCTGCTGCAACCAGCAACAGAGCGCCTGCGGCGCCCTCCAATGCTAAGGTCAAGGAATAGTTTTGCGCGACAGAACCCCAGATCCAGCTGCCAGCAGCCATACCGCCTGCGCTCAAGGCGTAGTAAATGGAGAGCGTGCGGCCTACAACCCACCTTGGGCTTGCCAACTGCACCGACACGTCAATGCCCGTCCAGGTGATAAGCCAACCCGCTCCGCCGAGCGCCAGCGAAATGGCCGCCACAGGAATCGACGATGTAAGGGCAAGGGAGAGGCAACAGACTGCACAAGCCACAGAGGCGAAGGCCACCAGCCTGTTTTGAGACGTGACCTTCCTCAAGAAGCCGTTGCCCATGCCCGCGATGAAAGCACCCATGCCGAAGCCGGCCAATAAGATACCGTAGACAATTGGCCCACTCTTCAACTGATCCCGGACGACGAGGGGGAGCAACGCCAGAATGGAGATGCTTGCCAATCCGAAAAGAGCGGCTCGGGCGGTCGCTGCCCTGATCTCCAAAGACATCGCAGTAAAGCGCACTCCGTCATGAATTGCCGTCGTCATTCTCTCACGAGGGAGAGGCGAAGAGCGGACCTCCCATTTGGTGCGCCATATCGCGCTTATGGGCGCCAGATCACTCACCGCAGCCAAGGCGAAAGCGGCCAGCGGCCCAAAGACGGCCAGGATCACGCCCCCCAAGGCCGGACCAACGCTGCGCACAATGTTGTATCCGACGGACATAAGCGTCACTGCGGCCGGAATGTCGCGTTTGTGAAGGATATCGCCGACCGAAGCGTGCCAAGCCGGATCATTCAAGGCAAAGCCGCAGCCGGCCAGGAAACCTAACCCGAGAATCAGCCAAGGACTGACAAATCCCAGACCCACAGAAATCATCAGCGTCGTCGACGCCGATGCTATCAGGCAGTGTCCCGCAAACATCACCCACCGGCGGCTGAAGTTGTCGGCAATGGCTCCGGCGAAAACTGAGAGGAAGAACACCGGCAATGTGGATGCGGCCTGGACGAGTGCCACCATGAGGTCGGACGCTGAAATCGTTGCCATAAGCCAACTGATGGCGACCGTTTGCACTAGCCAACCGAGGCTGGAAATCTGGGTGGCCGCCCAAATTGAGCGAAACACCTTGTTTCGAAATGGGGCGAGCGTCTTTGAAACGGGCGGTTGAGGATTTTCGCTCTGCATGAGGTATTGCTGGCCTTCGATGAGCGCTGCGATTTGAGCAAGCGGGTCGATACTTAGACATCGCGGAGCACCGCACGGAACCCAGCTCTATGGAGCTTGCCGGCGACTATTTACGTATTGAGCCATTCTCATAGTCTCATTCATGAGCAGTCCTGTGCGCAAGCATTGCTTTGCTAAATTCCCACCACAAGCGCGCCGCCGCTGAGACCCGCACCCGCTGCCGCCAAGAGGACTTTCTCGCCAGGCCGAAACGGCTGCGCCCGATGGGCCAGCGACAATGAGAGCGGGATCGTCGCGGCGGAAGAGTTGCCATATTCGGCGATCGTCTTGACGATCGAGTGATCAGCGATGCCGAGGTTCCTGCCGACCGCGTCGAAAATGCGCGCATTGGCCTGATGCGGCACGAAACGATCGAGGTCTTGCGGCCTCAGTCGGGCAGCAGTGAGCACATCTCTCGAGCAGGCGGTCATCATCTCCACGGCCTTGCTGAATAC
>NZ_RZOM01001050.1:0-2187 GCF_003999175.1 Mesorhizobium sp. M7A.F.Ca.ET.027.03.2.1
ATCTGGCGCCGGCCGATCGACAGGTCGCCGACAATATCGGACGCCGAAATGCTGTGGCCCGGAAAGATCTCGTCGAGCTTGGCGGCGATCAGATCCGCCGCCTTGCGCCGCCAGCCGAAGCCGCGCAGCGACGCGTGGTTGATGCGCGTGTTCTCGGCGACGCTGAGATTGGGGCACAGCGACAGTTCCTGGAAGACGCAGCGTATGCCGAGTTGCTGCGCGCGCGACACCGAGTAGTTGTCCTCGGTGTCGCCATGCACGCCGATCTGCCCACTGTCGGGCACCAGCGTGCCCGCCACCATGTGCATCAGCGTCGATTTGCCGGCGCCATTGTGGCCGACGAGACCAACGCATTCGCCGGGGCCGACATGGAAATCCACGCCGCCCAGTGCGCGAACGGCGCCGAAATGCTTTTCGGCGCCGTTCAGTCTGATGATGTCAGCGTTCCCTTCAGGCATGCTCAACGATATCCGCTCGATGATCCGGAGGGCAACGCTTGTTCAAGGCTCACTTGATGTTGGCTTTGATGGCCGCGATCGCGTCTTCCTGCGTGTATTCGTGGCTGGCGACGCCGCCCTTGGGGATCTTCGGCAGCTCGGCCTCGAAATCGTCCTGTGTGAAGGCCAGATACGGCACCAGCAGATCGTGCGGAATGTCGGTGCGGCCGTCGAGCACCTGCTGCGCCACCCAGAAGGCGAGCGACGACACGCCGGGCGCGATCGAAGCCGACCAGGTCTGGTAGCCGTCCTTGTCCTTCTGCTCCTTCCACCACTGCAGCTCGTCCTGGCGGTTGCCCATGATGATGGTCGGGCGCGGCTTGCCGGCGGCGGCGAAGGCCTGGGCCGCCCCGTAACCGTCACCGCCCTGGTCGACGACGCCTACGATGTCGGGCAGCGACGGCAGGATGGTCGCAACCGCCTTCTGCGCCGTCGTCTGGTCCCAGTCGCCGGTCACCGAACCGACGATCTTGAACTCGGGATGGGCGGCGACGCCTTCGAGGATGCCGGCATGGATGGCATCGTCGATCGAGGTCCCGGCAAGCCCACGGATTTCCAGAAGATTGCCGCCCTTGGGCTGGAACTTGGCCATCTGCTCGATTTCCTGCTTGCCCATGTCCTTGAAGTCGACGACGACACGGTAGGCGCAAGGTTCGGTCACGGTGCCGTCGAAGGAGACGACGACGATGCCGGCATCGCAGGCCTGTTTGATGGCGCCGTTGAGTGCATCCGGCGAGGCCGCGTTGATGACGATCGCGTCATAGCCCTGCAGGATCAGGTTCTGCACCTGCGCCGCTTGCGTCGGCACCTCCTTGTCGGCGGTGGTGAAGATGTCGGCCGCGCCGACGATCTTGTCGGCGACCGCCTTCTTGGTGACGATGCCATAGCTGTCGAGCATCGCCTGCCGCCAGGAATTGCCGGCATAATTGTTGGAAAAAGCAATCTTCTTGCCGCTGGTGTCGGCCAGCGCCGTGCCCGAGGCGAGCATTGCCGCCAAGGCTCCCAGAACGAACAGTTTCTTCATGTCGTTATCCTCCCAGATGTGTTGACTGCTGCATTCCCACCGGCTTTGACCCCGGCCTCACTCCCAACTCTGATTTGAGCACGGATTGTCGCGAGCTCAAAACAGTCTCAATCCCGGCACCCTCACCCTGAGCCGGTACAGCGACGTCGACGCGGTAATGTAGAGGCTTTGCAGATCGTCGTCACCGAAGGTGAAATTCGCGCAATCCTCGGGCGTCCGGATGACGCCAAGAATGGCACCCGAGGCATCGAAAATGTGGATGCCGCCGGGTCCGGTGCAGTAGAGATTGCCGCGGCTGTCGATCTTCATGCCGTCGGGCGCTCCCGGCCCCTCGCCCTCGGTCACCGCCCACACCGCGCCGCCATTGAGGTCGCCATTGGCTTCGACGCCGAACACCCTGATGTGCCCGCGTTCGGTGTCGTTGATGAACAGCCGCGACTCGTCCAGCGAAAAGCAAAGCCCGTTCGGCTGCCCGAAATCGTCGGCCAGCAATGTCAGCCGGGCGCCATCGCCATCGATGCGGTAGACGCCCTGGAACGGCAGGGCCTGTGGCCGTGGCACGCCATAGAATTCCCTCCGGCCATAGCCCGGATCGGTGAAATAGATCGATCCGCCGGTGGCAACGACGATGTCGTTCGGGCTGTTGAGCTGCTTGCCCTGATAGTG
>NZ_RZOM01001051.1:0-2186 GCF_003999175.1 Mesorhizobium sp. M7A.F.Ca.ET.027.03.2.1
CGAACGGACGATCAAATCACCGCCATGCGAAGCTTGAAAATCCTGCTGCTCGGCGCCGCCATCGGATCGGCAACCGCTCTTCCCGCCGCCGCCTCCTCATCGGCGTGGTACAACAGCGAAGGCGGCAAGGTCCGGCTGGTGACATCAGGCAAAGCCGACGACACCGGCCGCATCCAGGGCGTTCTCGACATAGCGCTCAAGCCCGGCTGGAAGACATATTGGCGCGATCCGGGCGACGCGGGCGTGCCGCCGCAGCTCGACATTTCAGCCAGCACCAACATCGCCGACGCAGCGCTATCGTTTCCGGCGCCGCAGCGCCATGACGACGGCTATGGCAAATGGGCAGGCTACAACTATCCGGTTTCTCTGCCGGTGACATTCACGCTGGCGGCGCCGAACCAGCCGGCGTTGATCGATGCCGACATCTTTCTCGGCATCTGCGAAACGATCTGCATTCCGGTGCAGACGCGGCTGACCGTCGACCCCGCCTCCGATCCGGACAATGCCGAGGACGCAGCGCTGGTGAAGGCGAGTTTCGCGGCGCTACCAGCGCCCGCGAGGTCCGATTTCGGCATCAATGTGCTGCCGGGCGACCACGAGACGCTGATTGTCGAGGCGAGCTTTCCCGGCGATCCGGAGGCGGCGGATTTCTTCGTGGCCGGCGAGCGGGACTACATGTTCGGTACCCCTGCGCGCCGCGAAAAAGACGGCAAGCTGATTTTCACCGTGCCGATCCTCGATCGCCCCTCGACGACGCCGACCGATGGCGGGCTTCACTATACGCTGACGAGTTCGGCGGGCGCGGTCGAAGGGGTTCTGCCTTTCCCTTGATCCAGCCCACCCCAACGGTTGCAGGAAGCCGTTGGGTTCGCTAGGCAAAGACACGTCCTTCCCCATTTTCCCAAGCGAGGAATCCATGACCATTTCCGTTGGCGACAAGCTGCCTGACGTGACCTTCAAGACGATGACCGCCGATGGCGCCAAGCCGATCACCGGGGCCGAGATTTTCTCGGGCAAGAAGGTCGTGCTGTTTGGGGTTCCCGGCGCCTTCACCCCGACCTGCAGCAACAACCATTTGCCGGGTTATCTCGAAAACCACGATGCCATCCTGGCGCGCGGCGTCGACACCATCGCCGTCGTTTCGGTCAACGACGTCCATGTCATGGGCGCCTGGGCGCACTTCACCGGCGGTGAGGGCAAGATCATGTTCCTCGCCGACGGCAGTGGCGATTTCGCCAAGGCGGTAGGCCTCGACAATGACCTTTCCGCCAGCGGCATGGGGCTGCGTTCGAAGCGGTTTTCGATGATCGTCGACGACGGCAAGGTCACCGCGCTCAATGTCGAGACCAAGCCTGGTGTCGACGAGTCCGGCGCGGCTCATATTCTGGGACAGCTCTGAAGTTCAGCGCGGCGTCGGGTGTGGAACGACGATCGCGCTTGTAGCCCAGGGCTTGCGTTTGGGGGGATTCTAGCGATGTTTGACATGTTCTGGCGCGCTATCGCGATCGGCATCGGCGCCACCGTCCTGATGGATCTCTGGGCCATCTTCCTGCACAAGGCGTTCGGCCAGCCACGGCCGAACTGGGGGCCGGTCGGTCGCTGGGTCTGGCATCTCCGCGACAAGGTCTTCCACGACGATATCGGCGATGCCACATCTTACGCGCATGAAAAGGCGCTGGGTTGGGCCTTTCACTATTTTGTCGGCATCGCCTACGGCATCATCCTGGTGGTGCTGGCCGGAGCGAGTTGGCTTGCCGCGCCGACATTCCTGCCGGCCTTCATCCTCGGCATCGTCACCGTCGGCGCCGGCTGGTTCCTGCTGGCACCCGGCATGGGCGCCGGCTGGGCGGCCTCGAAGCGGCCAAATCCGATGCAGATCCGGGCGCTGAACCTGGTGTCGCACACGGTGTTCGCACTTGGGCTTTGGGGCACGGCGCTGCTGATCCGATAAGGGTCTACAACTGCGCTGGCCAGTCGATCGGCAGCCAGCAGTAGATAACGCGGTGCGCGCCGATATCGTAGTAGTTGCCACCCCCGCCGGCTGATCCGCTTCTTCGTACCTGAGAGCCACGCCGCTCCGGAAATTCAATAGCTCTGGGTAGAGCGCCGCACTTTCGCGATTGCCGGTTGTTTGGCCGGCGCAGCAGGCTTTGCCGCTGCTGCAGGCTTGAACGGACCTTTCTTGA
>NZ_RZOM01001052.1:0-2181 GCF_003999175.1 Mesorhizobium sp. M7A.F.Ca.ET.027.03.2.1
ATATCGCCCCACCGCAGCGTTCGACGAATATGTCTCGCCCCGAACCAGGTGACAGATCAAGTGCGCCGCCGGTTGCGCGCCCAACGTCGGCCACCGTTCCCGACGAAGCGCAGGCGGCACTTGCCCGCCAATTGGCGACCACAGCAACGACGCTGGACGAGCTTCGCCAGCACATGGCGGCATTCGAAGGCTGCAATCTCAAGGCCACCGCCAAGAGCCTGGTGTTCGCCGACGGCAACCCGGAAGCCGCCGTGATGCTGGTCGGCGAGGCACCCGGCCGCGACGAGGACATCGAGGGCCTGCCCTTCGTCGGCCGATCGGGCCGGCTGCTCGACCGCATGCTGGCGGCGATCGGGCTCGACCGTACTTCAGTCTATATCGCCAATGTCATTCCCTGGCGGCCGCCGGGCAATCGCACGCCGACGCCGCACGAAACCGAGATCTGCCGGCCGTTCATCGAGCGGCAGATCGAACTGGTCAATCCGAAGGTGCTGATCAACCTTGGCGGCCCGTCAACCAAGACCTTGCTCAACACCTCGGAAGGCATATTGCGGCTGCGCGGCAACTGGCGCGCCCACACGACGGCGTCCGGCATCGCCATCCCGGCCATGCCGACGCTGCATCCGGCCTATCTCCTGCGAACCCCGTCGCACAAGAAGCTGGCGTGGCGGGATTTTCTCGAAGTCAAGGCGAAGCTGCGCGCACTTGGGTGATTGGCCAATCTCCTCCACGAGGGGGGGAGATTGGCTGTCATCTCCGCTTTCGCCAATCTCCAATGTGGATAGGCGAACGCCGGCAAGAACTATGACCTCAGACGTAATTGAAATGCCCCCCTCTCCAGTCTAACCATGCCCTCATGACAACATCCCAAACCTCCGCCGGCAGCCTCATTCGCGAGTGGCGCACCCGCCGCCGCATGTCTCAACTCGACCTCGCCATGGAGGCCGAAATCTCGCAGCGGCATCTGAGCTTCGTCGAAAGCGGCCGCGCCGCGCCCTCACGCGACATGGTGCTGCATCTGGCCGAGCAATTGTCGATGCCGCTGAGGCAGCGCAACCAGTTGCTGCTCGCCGCCGGCTTTGCGCCGAGCTTCGGCGAGCGCTCATTGACCGACACCACGATGGCGCCGGCGATGGCGGCGGTCGAGATCGTCCTCAAAGGCCACGAGCCGTTCCCGGCACTCGCCGTCGACCGCCACTGGAACCTGGTTTCGGCCAATGCCGCCATTGCCCCCTTCCTTGCCGATGTCAGCGAGGCTTCGCTGCTGACGCCGCCGGTCAACGTGCTTCGCCTCAGCCTGCATCCCGGCGGCATCGCGCCACGCATCGTCAATCTCCAGGAATGGCGGACGCATCTGCTCGAGCGCCTGAAACACCAGAATGACGCGAGCGGCGACGCGGTGCTGATCGAACTCGAGCGTGAGCTGAGGACTTATCCGTCCGGCTTGAAAGGCAGCCGGCCGGTGTCGGTAGAGCCGAACCCCATCGTGCACCCGCTCAGGCTTGCGCACGGCGACCAGGTGCTGTCGTTCATCAGCACCATCACCGTGTTCGGCACGCCGCTCGACGTGACCCTTTCGGAACTGGCGATCGAATCGTTTTTTCCAGCCGACGAGCAGACGAGGACGGTGCTGGTTCGGTTGGCGAAGGAGCGAGCCGAGCTGTCGTAATCACCCTTCAGGCAAAGATGCCTTGCGCGTGCGGGTCCGCTCCAGGCCAAGCTGGCGTTCGCGCCAGATGATGAAGATGCCGGCGGCGACGACGATCAGGCCGCCGGCAAGCATATGGAGCGTGGCGACGTCGCCGAAGACGAGATAGCCGACGACGACGCCGAGGATCATCGACGTATATTCGAACGGCGCCACGACCGAGGCTTCGGCATGGCGATAGGCTGCCGTCATCAGTATCTGCCCGAGGCCGCCGCAGAAGCCGGCGGCAACAAGGAGAGCCGCCTGGAGCGGCGTCAGCGCCTGCCAGCCGAATGGCAGCGACAGCAGCGACATGACGCTCGCCGTCACCGAAAACCACAGCACGATGGTCGCCGTGCGCTCGCTTTGCACGAGATTGCGCACCAAGAGCATGGCGACGGCCGAGATCGCCGCGGCGACAAGAGCGGCGATGACGCCAAGCACTTCCTGGTCGTCGAGCGCCTCGTCGGAACTCAGCAGCGTCAGTTCCGGCC
>NZ_RZOM01001053.1:0-2173 GCF_003999175.1 Mesorhizobium sp. M7A.F.Ca.ET.027.03.2.1
GTCTTGGCTCGTTCGAGCTGGTCGCGCAGCTTCTGCTGGTGGCCGCCGGCGATATGACCGGCTTCGTGCGCGATGACGCCGATGATCTCGTTGGGCGTTTCAGCCGTCATCAGCGCGCCGGTGTTGATGAACAGCCGGCGCCCGGTCACGAAGGCGTTGAAACTCTGGTCATTGACCAGAACGATGTCGATGCCGTCATTCGCCAGGCCAGCCGCCCTGAAGATCGGCCGCGCGTAATCGCGAACCAGCGCCTCGATCTCGGCGTCGCGCACCACCGGCACGTTCTGGGCAAAGGCGCTGACCGAACTCGCCATTGCAACGGCAACGCCAAGCGAAAGCGTCGCGAAGACGCGCGCTGCCTGGGCAATCGTCGATCTGGGTCGGCTCAACATGATGGCTCCACTGGTAGACGAGCGGGCGAAAGATGAAAAGTCGGCGCCGGAAACTTCCTCAACTTGTGATCCTCACATCAATCGGGCATTTGTGCGGCACATGCGCCAGTGCCTGGCGCCGTCAGTCATCGGGAATACTGGTTAAATGGTCGTTTCGCTCTCACGTCGTGGCAATGTCGAGCCCTTCCATGCGATGGACATTCTGGCAGAGGCAAACCGGCTGAAGTCCCAGGGCGTGCCGGTTGTTTCGATGGCCGTCGGCCAGCCCTCCGATCCCGCACCGGTTCTGGTTCGCGCCGCAGCCGCCAAGGCGCTGCAGGACGGACGCATCGGCTACACCGACGCGCTGGGACTGGCAGGTTTGCGCAAGGCGATCGCCGGACACTACGCCGATCACTACGGGCTTGATATCGAGCCCGGCCGGATCGCGGTGACCACTGGATCGTCGGCCGCCTTCAACCTCGCCTTCCTGGCGATGTTCGACCCGGGTGACCGCGTCGCCATCGCGGCACCCGGCTATCCCGCCTATCGCAACATCATGGCCGCGCTCGGCATCGAGGTGGTCGAGATCGAGCTGGGCG
Organism: Mesorhizobium sp. M7A.F.Ca.ET.027.03.2.1; assembly: GCF_003999175.1. NCBI lineage: Bacteria > Pseudomonadati > Pseudomonadota > Alphaproteobacteria > Hyphomicrobiales > Phyllobacteriaceae > Mesorhizobium > Mesorhizobium sp. M7A.F.Ca.ET.027.03.2.1. The sequence goes on from NZ_RZOM01001053.1 coordinate 974, forward strand.
ACGCCGCCTACGTGCATGCCGGCCATCTCGAGACCGCGCATCGTGAAAAGCCGCTGAAAGGCGTTCTCTTCGCCAGTCCCGCCAATCCAACCGGCGCGGTCATACCGGCCGATGAACTGGCGGCCCTGGTGAGGACGGCACAAGACCTCGGCATCGCCGTCATCTCCGACGAAATCTATCACCGGCTCGCCTATGCCGCCCCCGACACCACGGCGCTTGCCTATGGAGGCGACGTGACCGTGATCAACTCCTTCTCCAAATATTACTGCATGACCGGCTGGCGCATCGGCTGGATGGTGCTGCCGCAAGAACTGGTGCGGCCGGTCGAGCGCGTCGCCCAGAGCCTCTACATCTCGCCGCCGGAACTGTCGCAGATCGCGGCGATCGAAGCGTTCAGGGCGACCGAGGAACTGGAAGCGGTCAAGGGTCGCTATGCCTGGAATCGCGAACTCTTGATGAAACGCCTCCCGGAACTCGGCTTTCCGCTGGCGGCGCCCATGGACGGCGCCTTTTATGCCTTTTGTGACGTCACCAGGCATAGCAATGACAGCATGGCCTTCGCGCGAAAGATGCTGGCCGAGGCGCATGTCGCGGCAACACCCGGCCAAGACTTCGACACTCAGGCCGGGCACCGGACGATGCGTTTCTCCTACGCCGGCAGCCACGACGACATGGTTGAGGCAATGGCGCGCCTCGAACGCTGGTTGAGGTAGCGCCATGCCGGAACTCGAACAGGCCCTCAGACTTGATCAGGCCCACAAACTTGATCAGGCCTCCAAACTTGATCAGGCATTGGCCGAAGTCGCTGCCGAAATGGCCGATCGCACCGATCGCGGTGATGTCGCTTCTTACATTCCGCAGTTGGGTAAGGTCGATCCGACGAAATTCGGCATCGCAGCGGTTACCAATGACGGGCGCGTGCTGACGGCGGGGGACGCCGACCAGGCCTTTTCCATCCAGAGCATCTCGAAAGTGTTCACCCTGACACTGGCGCTCGGCAATGTCGGCGACGCGCTGTGGCAGCGGGTCGGCCGCGAACCGTCAGGCAATCCATTCAACTCGATTGTGCAGCTCGAGCATGAGAACGGCATTCCGCGCAACCCGTTCATCAATGCCGGCGCCATCGTCATTTCCGACATCCTGCTTGCGGGCCACCAGCCGCGCGAGGCGATCGGCGAGATCCTGCGCTTCATCCAGTTC
>NZ_RZOM01001054.1:0-2170 GCF_003999175.1 Mesorhizobium sp. M7A.F.Ca.ET.027.03.2.1
AGCCTGCTGCCGCGCGTGAAGCGGTCGTTGCGGTTCACACCGCCGATCTCCATGGCCGCTTCGGTCACGCCATCTCCTCCCCGGTCGCCAGCGCCATGATGCGTTCCTCGCTCAATTCGCTGCGCAGGAGAGGCTCGGAGGCATAGCCATCGCGCATCACCACCACGCGGTCGCAGACGCCGAGGATTTCGGGCAGTTCCGAGGAGATCATCACGACTGCCATGCCGCCGGCGACGAGTTGGCCGATGATGTGGTGGATCTCGGCCTTGGCGCCAACGTCGACGCCCCGCGTCGGCTCGTCGAGGATCAAGGCCGAAGGTTTGGCGGCAAGCCATTTGGCGATGACCGCCTTCTGCTGGTTACCGCCCGACAGCAGGTTGATGCGCCGTTCGCCGTCGGGCGGTGAAATTGAAAACTGCTTGACCGAGTCCGCGGCAAGCGCGTGATCGGCGCTGCGGCTGATGCGCCCGAAACGGCTCAGGCGGCGCAGTATGGGCAGACTGATGTTTTCCCGGATCGACATTCCAGGCACGACGCCGTCGCCCTTGCGATCTTCCGGGACATAGGCAATGCCTGCCCTGACCGCCTGGGATGGCGAGTTGATCGAGATCTCGCGTCCGTTGACGCTGACCGAGCCCTCGACAAGCCGCGACAGGCCGAAGATCGCGCGGGCAACCTCGCTGCGGCCAGCACCCACCAGTCCGGTCAAGCCCAGTATCTCGCCGGCGCGTACATCGAAGCTGACATCGCGGAAGCGCGTGCCGTCGCTTATGCGTTCGACCCGCAGCACCGACTTGCCGATCTCGGCCGGGCTTTTCGGGAAGACATTGCTGACTTCGCGACCGACCATCAGCCTGATCATGTGAGCGGCATTTATGCCTTCGATCGGCCGCGTCTCGATCATTGAGCCGTCGCGCAGCACAGTCACCTCGTCGGCGATTTCGAGCACCTCCTTCAGTCGGTGGCTGATGTAGATGATGGCGATGCCGTCATCGCGCATCTTGCGCAGGATCCGGAACAACGCCGCCGTCTCATGCTCGCTGAGGCTCGATGTCGGTTCGTCCAGGACGATGATCCTGGGCTGCGCCGCGTAGGCCTTGGCGATCTCGACGAGCTGCTGCTGGCTGATCGACAGGTTGCCGAGCCGTTCACGCGGGTTGATGGCCGCTCCGAGCTCATCGAGGACGGCGGCTGCCGCCCGGATCATCTCGCCCTTGCGCAGAAAGGTCCACTTGCCCGGCATGCGGCCGAGATAGACGTTTTCGGCGACGCTCAGGTCGGGGACCAGATTGACTTCCTGATGCACCATGCGGATGCCCAGCGCCTGGGCGTCGGCGGGCCGGCGCATGCGCACTTCGGCGCCGCCGACCCTGATTGTGCCGCTGGTGGGTGCGTAGGACCCGTTGAGTACTTTCATGAGCGTCGATTTGCCGGCGCCGTTCTCACCCACGACCGCATGAACGGTGCCGAATTTGACGGCGAAATTGACGTTGGACAGAGCCTTCACGCCCGGGAACGTCTTGCTGATGCCTCGCATGTCCAAGGCGCAATCGGCGGCGACAGTCATATCTGGCTAGGTTCCTCCTGGCGGCTGGCCGATCGTCCTCGGTATCGGCCATCGATATGTTAGTATAATAGTCGCTTCAACACAGCTCGACCCCTCTTCGAACTGGCTTGAACGTCGGGCTTTTGAACACGCGACTCAGTCAAGGCTCTCGGTTGCGGTTGAATTTCTCACCGCGGATGATGACTATTGCACTAATATAATAGTTCTGGCAAGGTGGATTCCGGCGGTCGTTATGAACATCGTGTCCACCGACACCCGACCGCTTCCATTGGATGCGTTCCGATTGACATTCTAGTATTATCTGGCCATTTCTGGTGAACGAAGACACGGATTTGCAATGGACCTGGATCCTTCGACGCTCAATCGGGCTCTTCCGCTCCGCGATCAGATCTACCACAAGATCCGCAACCTGATCGTCGTCGGGCAGCTGAAGCCGGGAGAGGTCATCAACGAAGTCGCCATCGCGGAGGCCCTGGGGGTGTCGCGCACCCCGGTGCGCGAAGCGGTCAAGCGCATCAGCGACGAGGGCCTGGTCAAGATCTTGGCACAGACCGGCACCTATGTCGCTCCGATCAGCCGGGCCGACCTGGAAGAAGCCTATGT
>NZ_RZOM01001055.1:0-2165 GCF_003999175.1 Mesorhizobium sp. M7A.F.Ca.ET.027.03.2.1
CCTTGATGTCGACGCGGCCGAGCTTGTTGCGGTGCGTCCAGTTGCCGACGGCGTTGTTGATCAGGTTCGAATTGGGCAGGATCACCGATTGCCGCTGGAAGGTTTCGATCTCGGTGGCGCGCACGCTGATCTTCTTGACTGTGCCGCTGACATCGCCGGCAACGATCCAGTCGCCCACCTTGAATGGTCGCTCGGCCAACAGGATCAGGCCGGAAACGAAATTGGACACCACGTTCTGCAGGCCAAAGCCGATACCGAGGGAAAGAGCGCCGGCGACCAGCGCCAGGCTGGACAGGTCTATGCCCGCCGCCGAGATCCCGACCAGTGCCGCGAGCGCGACGCCGGCATAGCCGACCGCCAGCCTGATCGAGTTGCGCACGCCGGTATCGACCTTGCCACGCGCCATCACCGAACCGTCGAGCCAGCCCTGGAACCAGCGCGTCAGGAAATAGCCTATGATGAAGACGACGATGCCGGAGAGGATGCCGGTCACCGAAATGGTCACCGACCCGATGTTGATCCCGGTTGCGAGCTTGTAGGCCCAAGCCTGGATATCGCCCAGCTGGAAACCCCACATCAGCAGGATCAGCGGCAGGAACACCAGCACGATCATCACATTGATGGCAACGCTGACGACAAGGCCTAGCTGGTCGAGGGCCGTATCCTCGTAGCTGGATTTGGCCGACAGCCAGCGCCCGACGGTCGTGTTGGCGAAAGCACCCTCCTCGCCGATCGCCTGTGCCGACAGGAAACCGATATAGGCGGTGATCAGCGCGGTGCCGGTAACGACGACCTGCAGCGAAACGAACAGAGCGAGGCCGATGTAACCAAGCAGCGCCGCGACGATGGTGAAAAGACCGAGTGCAAGCGCCGTATAGCGCAGCCATGCCGGCCACGGCCGCCAACTTCCATCACGCGCCTTGAATGGCCTCAGCATCGCCATCAGGATCAGGATGACGCCGACGATGATGGTTGCGCCGAAACTGCGGGCAATGGTCAATGACAGCGGCGAGCCCATTTTGTCGTTGATCACCGACAGGAAGGTGTTGACGCTGATGACCACGGCCATGGCGGTGGTCAGGCGCACCAGCCAGCGCGCCGGCCCCGTTTCAACCGGGATAAGGCGCCAGTTCGGCAGCCGCGGCTCCAGCGCCGCATTGGTCAGCCGGTTGACGCAGAACACCACGCCGATGGCGGTCGCCAATGCATTGAGGAACAGGCCAATATCACCGCGCAACACATTGTAATAATTGAAGAAGAAAATCGTCGATCCCAGAAAGGCGGCAACCGCCAGCGTTGGCAGCAAGGTTGACCAGAAAGCCACCGATAAACGGCTGAGATAGGACGGGTCTTCATTGGAGGGATCGGCTTCGAACACCCTCCCGAACAGCCGCCTGCCGCCGACCAGCAGCACCAGCGCCAGCCCGAGCGCCACGAAGGTCGCTGCGAGGATGGCCTGGAACTTGAACTTGAAAGCGAAGCTCAGCCAGGAAGACACCGCCTTGTACAGATTGGTGTATTCGTCCTGGGCGTCGGAGAACACCTGCGGGCTCAGCGCATCCGACAGCACGTAGCGTTTGGTCAAAAGGTTGCGGAACAACTCGCTGCGCATATTGCCGATCTTATCGATCAGCCCGCTGATGCGGATCGACAGGGCCTGGGCCTGCGAGATGACCGCATTGATCTCGGCCTTTTCCGACACCAGCGCCTGGCGTTCGCCGCTGACGATGTCGGGCTCCGGCGGCTGGCCCGCCGCAGGTGCCGCGCCAAGCTGCTCAAGACGGCCGTTGATCTCGCCAAGACGCGTGCGGAAGGCCAGTGCGCTGTTCAGCGATTGCCGAGACAACTCCTCGAGCTGCAGGCGGATATCGACAAGGCTGCTATCCTCCTCGGCGTCCTGCTGGATCTGCTTCTCGAAATTGTCGGTCTTGGTCGTCAGGTCCTGGATGATCTTCTGCTGATCGGCGACCAGTCCGGCGGGCGCCTGGCCGAGCCCTTGTGCAGCCGCGTCGAACGACATCGGCGCCGAAACGACAAGCGCGAGGAGCAAAATGAGACGAAGCAATCGGAAAAGCATGATTTGTTGGCGACTCATCTGCGGCAAAGGCAATTTGAAAAGCCTGCCCTTGATAAAGACGGCCCTATCATGGGGCAAGCCGTCGTAT
>NZ_RZOM01001056.1:0-2150 GCF_003999175.1 Mesorhizobium sp. M7A.F.Ca.ET.027.03.2.1
GTGGTTGGGCACCGCCTTGCCCCAGGCCTGGAAGGTGAGCTTCGGCAGCAGACGCGACGGCACGTCGGAGCCGAGCCGCATCCGTTCCCAGGCAAGGATGCCTAGCGCTACCTGTCCGAGCAAGCCTTGGGAGAAATTTCCGTTCCAGATCGCGGCGGCATGGACGCGTGGCGAGTGGCGCAACAGGTAGTTCAGCGCCACGGACGCACCCATCGAATGGCCAAACAGGATGACCGGTCTGTTTGGCTGTTCGCTGGCGATAAGATCATGGATGGCGCCGACGTCGGCGATCACCTTGGCCGGGCCGTCCCTGTCGGCGAACCTGCCGAGCGGCGTGTTGGGCGCCTTGGTCGCGCCATGGCCGCGATGATCGTGGACATAGACGTGGAAGCCGCGGGAGCCAAGAAAATCGGCAAAGCGGGCATAGCGCGCCGCGTGCTCGGCCAATCCATGATTGATCTGGACGACGGCGCGTGCCCGGCCGTCGGCCTGCCTGACGAAAAGATTGAGATCGGCACCGGTCGGCGAGGCAACCACGCGCTGCTGGCTGAATGACATGCCGCCTGGTCCCGCCCTTGCATTATCGTCGTTGGCTTTGTTTGCGCCGGCCCGCATTATGCGTCAATCCGGCAACCCCGCTTTTCGCGACGATGTTTCTTGCGTTTGACCAGCAAAATATCGCAATTCTGACATGGAGACAGCCTCAATCTGTCGCCCACTTGTCCAGCGGGGATTTTCCATGCGCATTGCTGTCGTTTTCGGATTGGCCATGCTGGCCGCGTCGCTGGCCGGTGCCGCGCGTGCCGATGTCAAGATGAGCGGTAGCTTCGTCGCCGACGCTGCCTGTCCGGCAACGCAAGCCATCAAGAACGGCAAGAACCCCGGCAATGTCTCGACCGATGCCGGGAAGAGCTACCAGCTGCTTGCCGGCAACAAGGATGCGCCGACGCACTACCTTATCCTGGTTCCCGGCGCCGATCCGGAGCGCCGCTGGGTGAAGGTCAGTTGCGGCCACGTTTCCGGCAGCAGCGCGGCGACCGTGCCGGCCGCACCTGACGACCAAGGCAAGCCGGCGGCGTCGGGAAAACCCGAATACGTCTTCGCGCTGAGCTGGCAGCCGGCGTTTTGCGAGACAAAGTCGAACAAGACGGAATGCAAGGCGCAGAACGCCGGTGATTTCGACGCGACGCATTTCACCTTGCATGGATTGTGGCCGCAGCCGAACGGCAATTTCTATTGCCAGGCGACGGCGAGCGACAAGGCCAACGACAATCCGGCCCACTGGAAAGACCTGCCGCCGGTCAATCTGGACGCCAACACCCGCACGGAGCTCGATCAGGTGATGCCTGGAACGGCCTCCCACCTCGAGCGGCATGAATGGATCAAGCACGGCACCTGCTACGGCAAGAGCCAGCAGGATTATTTCTCCGATGCGCTCAATTTAATGCGTGCGGTGAACAGCTCGCCGGTGCGCGATCTCTTTGCCAAGAACATCGGTGGAAAGCTGACGGCGGACCAGATCCGCGGCGCTTTCGACAGCGCCTTTGGGGCGGGGGCAGGCGACCGGGTGCGCGTGTCCTGTGTCATCGATCCGTCGAGCGGCAGGCGGCTGATCGGCGAACTGACGCTCGGTCTCGCCGGTCAGATCGGCCCGAACAGCTCGCTCAAGGATCTGCTGCTGGCTTCGGTGCCGACCAACAAAGCCGGTTGCCCGACAGGCAATGTCGACGCGATCGGCTTCCAGTAACTCTCAACAGAGGTACCGGACTGTCGCCCTGCCGTGCCCTGGTGTTATGCTGCGAGCGCATCATTCTGGCGGGGGCGGCAATGGATGGCATGACGAGCAGCGCGCTGGCGCGGCTGGCTTTCTGGGCCAAGGGCATGGTCTCGATAAACGATGCCCGCATGGAATGGCCGGGCTTTTCGTATACCGACGCCGAGTGGGCACGCATGCGAACGCTCTCCGAACCGATCGGCGTCCGCACGTACCAGCTGTTCACGATCGTCAATGCGGTGATCTTCATCATTATCGCGGCGATCGGCATTTTCGGCGCCTTCCTGCCGCTGGCGACGTTGCTGTTTCCGGTGCCGGCTGACACCAGCGCGTTGAAATTCTCCTCGCTGCTGGCCGCTTGCGCTTTCTTGATCAT
>NZ_RZOM01001057.1:0-2144 GCF_003999175.1 Mesorhizobium sp. M7A.F.Ca.ET.027.03.2.1
GAGCGGAGCTCCACCGCCCGTATGGCCGGACTGCAGCGGTCCGTGAAACATCCCTTCCGGAAACAGCCTGGCGCGCGCCGCCGAGAGTTGGGCGGCGCGCGGCAGGCTGTTTCCGGAAGGGATGTTTCACGGACCGCTGCAGTCCGGCCATACGGGCGGTGGAGCTCCGCTCTGCATCGGCTCGCATTATGCCGTGCGGACCAAGGCGCTGAAGCAGGCGGGCGGTCTCGGTCCTGAACTGGCGGAAGATCACTCCACCTCCATGTTGATCAACGCGGCCGGATGGCACGGCGTGCATGCGCTCGACGCCATCGCCCATGGCGATGGCCCGCAGACCTTCGCCGACCTCATCACCCAGGAATTCCAGTGGTCGCGCAGTCTGATGACGATCCTGCTCGAATATTCGCCGAGCTATCTCCCAAAGCTGTCGCCGCGGCTGAGATTCCAATTCCTCTTTTGCCAGCTCTGGTATCCGCTGTTCGCCGTCTTTGCGTTGCTGATGTACGTCATGCCGGTCTATGCGCTGTCTACCGGGCGCAACTTCGCCAATGTCATGTATCTCGACTTTTTGTTCTACTATCTGCCGAACGCGGTCGCGCTGGTTGGCCTGGTGATGCTGCTGAAGGCGTTCGGCCTCTCGCGCCCGATGACGGCCAAGACGATCAGCTGGGAAGGCACGCTGTTCCTCTTCTTCGCGCGTTGGCCTTGGGTGCTGGCCGGCACGCTGTCGTCGATCCGCGACTATCTGACCAAATCATTCGTCGATTTCCGCGTCACGCCCAAGGGCAGCGGCCCCAAGCACCTTCTGCCGGCTCGCGCCCTCACTCCCTATGTGGCGCTGGCCATCGGCGCGGCACTGCCTGTCCTGCTCGTTGAGCACCCCTTCGATGCCACCGGCTTCTACTGGTTCGCCGCCTTCAACGCCTTCCTCTACGGGCTGCTGGTTGTTGTGATTGTCGTAAGGCACGTCATCGAAAACAGGATTCCGTTGCGCGCCAATGCGGCGAAAGTCGCCTTTCAGGGGTCGCTTGCCGTGCTGGCGCTGATCGTGCCCGCCGCGGGCTTCTACGATCGCGGCATGGAAGGCGTCTACGGACTGCAGCAGGGCGCCGGTGGCCTGCGCATCGTGCGCATCGCCTATGTGGTTTCCGGCGCCGGCCAGGGCAACATCGGTGGCCGCAATTTCTACTTCGATCCAGGTTGGGAAACGCGGCGCTGAATGCTGGAGGCGTCCGCGTAGCGGGCCGGCACTCTGGACGGCTGCAGGCGCGAGCCCAAAAGATCAAACTTTAATTATATCCGATCGATTGCCGAAAGGCCGCGTTCATCGTGTCGTTTGCATGATCTTTAATAAGTTTCCCCTAATATACAATCCATGATGTGAGTGGCGATAGGCTGCTCGCGTGGCGCGGAAGCCAATAAAGCAAATAGATCTCCGCGCTGCAACGAATTATATTCGTGGTAGGGGACAATGATGAACAAAGTTAGGGAAAGAAGGGCAAGGATCGGCGCGAAATATGCTTGTGCATTTGCCGCCGTTGCATTGATCTCGATACTCTCAGGTTGCCAGAGCAAGGACGCGACCAAGACCAGCTCGATCGGCACAAAGTCCGTGGTGCATACGCTCGGCAAGAAGGTGCACGACGTCAAGAAGAAGCGGCTGCATCTGTTCAACCGCAAGCCGCTCACACAGACGACCATGGTGACGCGTACGAGGGAGGAGGCCTACGCGGCCTTCGTGCGGCCGCAGCGTGTCGGCAGGCCGGCGCCGGTGAAGGTCTCCTATCGTCTGGGCAATGGCGGCCCGTTCCTGGGCCGTTCGCCTTGGATTTGTGGCCCGAGCGGTTTCGGCCAGCGCGCCAGCTGCCGTTCGCGCTACTAGACCATCAGACCTAAAAGTGGCGGCGCGATTTGAATGAAGGATCCGCCGCTCTTGTCTTCGCCAGGGGGCGCGAGTCGAGGGCGAGAGGTTGGCAAGACGTTGCGCCTTGCCTCTTGCCCTCAGGCCGCCATTCCTGGGATCAATGAACCCTGCCAGTCCGCCGTCGGCCTGAAACCAAAATCCCTCCCAGCAAGCTATCGATGAAGCCACTGCCCCGGTCAACGCTGGGGACGGAGAGCCTCGATGGCGTCCCGATCATGAT
>NZ_RZOM01001058.1:0-2143 GCF_003999175.1 Mesorhizobium sp. M7A.F.Ca.ET.027.03.2.1
CGCCGCCTGCCAGTGGCTGACCAGCGCGGCGCCGGCCTGGGCCTTCTATTTTTCACCGCTGCGCGCCTGGGAGTTCGCCGCCGGCGGCCTGGCGACGCTGGTCCCCATGGCTTTGCTGCAGCACCGCATCTGGCTGCGGGCAGCACTTGGCTGGCTCGGCCTGGCGCTGATCGCGACCGCCTATCTCCTGTTGAGCGAGGACCTGCCCTTCCCCGGCTGGTACGCGTTGCTGCCGGTGGCGGGCACCGTGCTGGTGCTGCTGAGCGGCGTCGGCGGGCCGCAGAGCAATAGGCGGACCGGCTGGCAAGCCCTTGGCCCGGCCGCCGCTTTGTCCCTGCCGCCCTTGCAATGGATCGGCACGCTCTCCTATTCGCTCTATCTCTGGCATTGGCCGGTCATCGTCTATGCCGGGATGCTGGCGCCGGAGCTTTCCGTGCCGCAGCGGCTTGGCTGTGGCGTGCTGGCGCTCGCCCTGTCGGTGCTCACCTATCATTTGATCGAAGACCCGGCGCGGCGCGGCGCCTGGATGGCGGTGGGCGCCCGCGCCTTTCCCAAGGCCATTCCAGGCGCAAAACCGCTTCGCGCTTTTCCCGGCCTTGTGCTGGTTCCCGCGCTGATGCTGACCGGCACCGGCGTGGCGGTCGCCTATGCCAACGCGCATCTGGCCACGCGCAATATCGGCCCCGAGCAGCGCGGCATCGAGCAGGCGGTCGAAAGACCTTCCATCGCGCGGGCCGTCGACAAGAACTGCCTGGCCGACTTCCAAACGGTGACCCCGAAACCCTGCATGTTCGGCCCGGCCAATGCCAGCCGCACCATCGTGCTGTTCGGCGATTCGCACGCCGACCAGTGGTCGACGCCGCTGATCGAAGCAGCCAAGCGCAACGACACAAAGATCATCACCTATCTCAAATCATCGTGCCGCGCCTCGCGGCTCTCCACCTTCAACACGGTGCTGAAGCGCGACTATACCGAATGCGACGCCTGGCGCGAGCAGGCCATATCAGAGATCATCCGCCACAAGCCGCGCCTGGTGGTGATCTCCGAATTTTCCATCGGCAATCTGATCCGCGACCTGCCACCGGCCGAACGCACCGCTGAAGTAGCGCGCTGGCAGGCCGGCCTGCGCTCGACCTTGCAGGCCTTCAGCCGGGCCGGTGTCGAGACGGCTGTTATCCGCGACACGCCGATCAACGCCAGCTTCGCCGGCTCCTGCGTGGCGCGCACCCTGTGGTGGCGCGAGGCACCCTCGCCGCACTGCGACACGCCAAGAGCCGACGCCGCCAACGACAGCACCGCCGCCGCCGAGCGCGCCGTGGTGACCAGCGTGCCCGACACCCGTTACATCGACCTCACCAACCAATTCTGCGGCCCGACCACCTGCCACGTCGTCATATCAGGCAAGCTGGCGTTTCGTGACAGGCACCATCTGGCGACGGGCTTTGCCGAGACACTGGCGGGGCCATTGGAGCGGGCCTTGTTTTAATGGAGTAGAATTAGCTTTCCTTCCCCCCGTTCAAAGGGGAGGTGGTGCGAGCAGGCGGATGACGGGCAGCGCTACGCTTCCGTATCAATGCACCCCAGCGAATTGCTCGCGGTGATGAGCCAGAAACGCCGGATGTGGCATCAACCGCGCATCCTTGGGCCAATGCAAACCCTGGGATTCCGGACGGAAGAGATTTCTCAATTCGCTCGGTACGCGGTTGTGCGCGACCAGTAGCCGATGGTTCTCGTCTATCGAAATCAGGTGCCGGTCGAACAGCCAGTGCACTGTGGCTGATAGCGCGATGCCGTTCTGGACAACATCCGGGCCGCCGACCGCGACCGGCTTGATATGAGCGGCCTGAACCTCTGCTCGACCGCCACCATTGATGATGCGCAAGCCGGTGACCGCGCATTTATCCTCATAGGCACGGCAGACCTCCAACCGAAAAGTCGCGTCGCGGATTTTTCGGTTCAGCAAGATTTGCTCGACGCGGCGATCGACGGTCTCGGCAAAACCAGGCTGTCCGGCAAAACCAGGCTGCATCGGCCATGGAACATCCAGCGGCAGCATGTCGGGGCTGAGCCTTCTGGCGTTGGCAGGGTCAAGTGTCTCATTCAAACCAGCCAGCACGATGTTGTCGAAATCCTCACTCAGGAT
>NZ_RZOM01001059.1:0-2143 GCF_003999175.1 Mesorhizobium sp. M7A.F.Ca.ET.027.03.2.1
GGATCCCTACCTCGCTTTCGCGCGCCAGACGCCGAACGGGCCGGTCGAGTATCCCGACCGTGGCGAGATCGAGCGCGGCGCGCTCGACGGCAAGGGCCTGGAAATCGCCTGGCTGGCCGACAAGGTCGATGCCTTCTTCATTCACGTGCAAGGTGCCGCACGCCTCGCCATGACCGACGGCCGGCTTGTCCGCGTCACCTATGCTGCCAAATCCGGCCAGCGCTTCACCGGGCCCGGCAAGATCCTGAGCGAGATTGGCGAGATCCCGCTGGCGGAGGTGACGATGCAGTCGATCCGCGCCTGGTTCAAGGCGCATCCGGACCGCGTCGACGAGATCCTGCGTCAGAACCGCTCCTACATCTTCTTTCGCGAGGCCGATGTCGAGGACGCGGCCCTTGGCCCGATCGCCGCCGCCAAGGTGCCGCTGACGCCGGGCCGCTCGATCGCCGTCGACCGCCTGCTGCATACATTCGGCACGCCCTTTTACATCGACGCGCCGACGCTCACTGCCTTCGACGCAAAACCGTTCCGCCGCCTGATGATCGCGCAGGACACCGGCTCGGCCATCACCGGACCGGCGCGGGGCGACCTGTTCGCCGGTTCGGGCGATGCCGCGGGCGAGATCGCCGGCGTGGTCCGCAATGCCGCGGATTTTTATGCGCTGGTGCCGCGCGCGCTCGTTGCGGGTGCGGTCCGATGACCCGGCGCCCGGACAAGCTCAGCGAGGACGACCGGGTTCTGTGGAACCTGGTGGCGCGCACGGCCAAGCCGCTGAAGGGCAAATTTGCCGTCGACGTCCCCGACATTGCCGCCGAGGCCAGGCCAAATCAGCCGCAGCCGGCGCTGGCCTCTGCCAACGCCGCAGGGACCGCAAAGCCGAAGGCTCAGCAAGTCACGCACCGCCTCGACGAGCCGACGCTGGACAAATTGTCGAAAGGCCGGCTGCCGATCGAGGGCCGTGTCGACCTGCACGGCATGACCCAGGACGAGGCTTATTCGCTGCTGTTTTCGTTCCTGCACCGGGCGCATGCCGGCGGCGTCCGCTATGTCCTGGTCATCACCGGCAAGGGCTCGTCCTCCGGCGGCGATGGCGTGTTGCGTCGCGCGGTTCCGGCCTGGCTGTCGACGCCCGCCTTCCGGCCGCTCGTCTCCAGCCACGACCATGCCGCCCGCAACCATGGCGGTTCGGGTGCGCTCTATATCCGCCTGCGGCGGGCGCGCCTGTGAGGAGTTCTATCATGAGGGCGGGGACATGACCCCGTTCGGAGAGAAGCTGCGCACGCTACGAGGCGAACGCGGTGTCCGCCAGAAGGACATGGCGGCGGCGATCGGCGTCAGCGCCGCCTACCTGTCGGCGCTCGAACATGGCAGGCGCGGTGCCCCGACCTGGACGCTGATCCAGAAGATCATCGGCTATTTCAACATCATCTGGGACGACGCCGAGGAACTGGCGCGGCTGGCCGAAGCCTCGCACCCGCGTGTAAAAATCGACACGTCGGGTCTTTCCCCCGCTGCCACCGAGCTTGCCAATCTGCTGGCCGAAAACATCGAGAAACTCGACGAGGCCGAGCTTCGCCGCATCACTGCATCGATCCGCGCGGCGTTGAACCAGCGGCCGTAGCCGACGATCCGAGCGTGATGCAGGTTCGCCTGCCTCAGCAGGAAACTGCCCGCCGGCGGACCGCCAGCGGGCACAGTGGTGAGATCATTTCTTGCCGGCCGTGCCGCCATTTCCGCCCCGGCCGTGATCGCCATTGCCGCCATGGCCATTGTTTCCACCCCCCAGGCAGCCCGACGCCCCGGCATCACCGCAACAGCGGCCGGCCCAGAGGTCGTTGAGGTTGGTTTTGGAACAGCTGGTGGTCTGCTCGGCCATGGCGGATCCGGCCATGCTCGACACCGCGAGAGCGGCAAGAAGGGTGTTGCGCAGAAAAGCAGTCATCTGAAGTCTCCATGGTTGGTTTCGGTTACGGCTGTGTGTCGCAGGCCGGAGCGAAATGGTTCACGGAGAAATGCGAGATTATTAGAGGATGCGCGCGGCGCCGGGCCACGAGCGAGACGCTGGCGGGACAGCGCCCCCCTCTGCCCTGCCGGGCATCTCCCCCTCGTGGGCAGGGCTATCGGATATGGAACTCCTGAGATG
>NZ_RZOM01000105.1:0-9542 GCF_003999175.1 Mesorhizobium sp. M7A.F.Ca.ET.027.03.2.1
GAGCACGCCCCTCGACCACATCCGCAATTTCTCCATCGTCGCCCATATCGACCATGGCAAATCCACGCTTGCCGACCGGCTGATCCAGCTGACCGGCGGGCTGGAGCTGCGCGACATGAAGGAGCAGGTGCTGGACTCGATGGACATCGAGCGCGAGCGCGGCATCACCATCAAGGCGCAGACGGTGCGGCTGAAGTACCACGCCAACAATGGCGAGGACTATATCCTCAACCTGATCGACACACCCGGGCATGTCGACTTCGCCTATGAAGTGTCGCGTTCGCTGGCCGCCTGCGAGGGTTCGCTGCTGGTCGTCGACGCCTCCCAGGGCGTCGAGGCGCAGACGCTGGCCAATGTCTACCAGGCGATCGACAACAACCACGAGATCGTCGTGGTGCTGAACAAGGTCGACCTGCCGGCCGCCGAGCCCGAGCGCATCCGCGAGCAGGTCGAGGAGGTGATCGGCATCGACGCCTCCAACGCCGTGCTGATCTCGGCCAAGACCGGCCTTGGCATTCCGGATGTCCTGGAGGCCATCGTCCACCAATTGCCGCCGCCGCGCGAAGGCGACGCCACGGCGCCGTTGAAGGCGATGCTGGTCGACAGCTGGTATGACGCCTATCTCGGCGTCATCGTGCTGGTGCGCGTCATCGACGGCGTGCTGAAAAAGGGCCAGACCATCCGCATGATGGGTACCGGCGCCAAGCACCTGGTCGAGCGCACCGGCGTGTTCACGCCGGCCCGCATCAATGTCGACGAGCTCGGCCCCGGCGAGTTCGGCTTCTTCACCGGCTCGATCAAGGAAGTGGCCGACACCCGCGTCGGCGACACCATCACCGAGGACAAGCGCACAACCGCCAAGGCGCTGCCCGGCTTCAAGCCGGCGCAGCCGGTGGTGTTCTGCGGCCTGTTCCCGGTCGACGCCGCCGATTTCGAGGATCTGCGCGCCGCGGTCGGCAAGCTGCGCCTCAACGACGCCAGCTTCTCCTTTGAAATGGAAACGAGCGCCGCGCTCGGCTTCGGCTATCGCTGCGGCTTCCTTGGCTTGCTGCATCTCGAAATCATCCAGGAGCGGCTGGAGCGCGAGTTCAACCTCGACCTGATCGCCACGGCACCGAGCGTCGTCTACCGGCTGGCTCTGACCGACGGCTCGATGAAGGAGCTGCACAACCCGGCCGACATGCCCGACGTGGTGAAGATTTCGGCGATCGAGGAGCCGTGGATCCGCGCCACCATATTGACGCCCGACGACTATCTCGGCGGCATCTTGAAACTCTGCCAGGACCGGCGCGGCATCCAGGCCGACCTGTCCTATGTCGGCAAGCGCGCCATGCTGATCTACGACCTGCCGCTCAACGAAGTCGTGTTCGATTTCTACGACAGGCTGAAGTCGATCTCCAAGGGCTACGCTTCGTTCGACTATCACCTCACCGACTACAAGGAGGGCGACCTCGTCAAGATGTCGATCCTGGTCAATGAGGAGCCGGTGGACGCGCTTTCCATGCTGGTGCACCGCACGGCGGCGGAAAAGCGCGGCCGGCAGATGTGCGAGAAGCTGAAGGAGCTGATCCCGAACCATCTGTTCAAGATCCCGATCCAGGCCGCGATCGGCGGCAAGGTCATTGCCCGCGAAACCATCTCGGCGCTGCGCAAGGACGTGACCGCCAAATGCTATGGCGGCGACGTCTCGCGCAAACGGAAGCTGCTGGACAAGCAGAAAGAAGGCAAGAAGCGGATGCGGCAGTTCGGCAAGGTCGATATCCCGCAGGAGGCGTTTATCCAGGCGCTTAAGATGGGGGACTAAGCGGTTCGGCCTTCGGCCGAACGCATCGACCCGGTTGGTCGATGCGAGCACAAGTCCGGGTGGGAGCTGCCGGAGGCAGCGCGCACCCTGCCAGCGCGGCGGTGGAGCTGCACGATTGGGATCAAGCCATCGGTGCCGCGCCGCGGCGCTCGAGCGCGGTCTTGCGGATGATTTCCGCGATCTCCGGGCTGCTGCTACACAGCATCTGGAAATCCGCCGCGTGCAGCGACAGGAGGGAGACCGCTGTCGCGGCGTTGACGGTCGCCGAACGCGGTTCGCCGCTGATCAGCGCCATCTCGCCAAAGAAGGAGCCAGGGCCAAGCTCCACCGGGTTCGGCGTCGCGACGCTGACGCGCCCCTCCACGACGAAGAACATCCGATCCCCGGTCTCGCCACTGCGGCAGATCACGGCGCCCGCCGGCAAGTTGCGAGGTCTTAGCGCGCGCACGATCTCGACCAGCACGGCCGGGCCGAGCTGCTCAAACAAGGGCACGCCGGCGACCAATTGCCAATTGCGGACGAAATCCTCGCGACGGATTTCCTGATAGAAGCCGGAGGCAAGAATGCCGGCCCAGAGCGCGAAGATGCCGATGCCAGTCATCATGACCGCCCCGGCAAGGACGCGGCCGGCGAAGGTTTGCGGAATGTGGTCGCCATAGCCGGTGGTGGACAGCGTGACCACCGCCCACCACATTGCCTCGGGGATGCTGCCGAACTTTTCCGGTTGGATGTCGCGCTCGATGACATAGGCGGCGAGTGCGACACCAAACAGAACGACGCCGAAGAGCGTGGTGACGCCGATCAGGTTGCGCGCTTCGTTGGCCAGCACCCTGCCCAGCACCGGGAAGAAGGTCGAGTCGCGCAGCGGTTTCAGCAGCCAGACACCACAGTAGAGGCTCCAGTCGGGCGTGCCGCCGAGCAGAAATGCGGCGAGTGGAACCAAAACCGCGAGCACATCGATGGCGATTGCCGGCGTCCTGTCCCGAAGGTCTCCCGCCCGGTGCTTGAGCAGCGTCGCGGCCATCTGCAGAAGATAGGCGCCCCAAATGACCGCGAGCAGTGCGGTCAGAGCCAGTCTGCTTCGTCCGGACAGGTTCGGTGTCGTGAGCGCAGCCACCACCAGAAGCCCAGGGGCAGCCAGCACCGCGTTGAGCGGCGCGTAAATTCTCAGGAAAGGCAGTACCGACATTCTGTGCCCACGAGCGGCTACTATTTGCCAAAGTAGGCTGCCTTCAAGGCAAGC
This sequence comes from Mesorhizobium sp. M7A.F.Ca.ET.027.03.2.1, assembly GCF_003999175.1. Lineage (NCBI taxonomy): Bacteria > Pseudomonadati > Pseudomonadota > Alphaproteobacteria > Hyphomicrobiales > Phyllobacteriaceae > Mesorhizobium > Mesorhizobium sp. M7A.F.Ca.ET.027.03.2.1. The sequence goes on from NZ_RZOM01000105.1 coordinate 3,048, forward strand.
GTAAGGTGCTTGCTGCGATCCGCCGATATCGGTTCTCGGGCAAGGCTGACTTTGTCGACTGCGGACGCGCTGCGGACCGCTCTCTCGACAGTCTCTGCCTTCACGCCTTGTCGATTTCGGGCTGACACTGGAGCCGCGTCGGGAAGTCAAACAGGTGAGAGCGCCTCGCCATCGGCGAGCATTGGATCAGACACCGTCCTGCGGTATCCTCGAGCCAGCTTGGGGAGACATCAAATGCGCACCACTTCAGACACCATCGCCGCGACCGGCCTCGCCATCGGCGGTGCCTTCGGCCTAGCCGGCACCTTCGTCGCCAGCGCCCCGCTGCGCGAAACGCTCTGGACGATCGACGGCGTGGCACTCGTGGTGGCGACCGCGCTGCTGACCATGAAATACCAGCGGCTGGGCAATGACAGCGTAGCGGCTGGATTCCTGACTTTCCTGGCCGGCGAGAGCCTGCTGCTTGCCGGCAATGCGGCGGGACTGGAGGCCAGCGTGCCCTCCTATGTCGGCGGCATCTCGCTTTGGGCGGCAGCATTGGTCATGGTCAGCGCGCCGAAGACTTTCGCCCTGTGGATGCGGCTCACCGCGCTCGTGGCCGCCGTGCTGTTTATCGTCTCGGCTTGCATGATTCTCTGGGGCGCGCCCTTGCTGCCGACGTCGGCGCCGCTGCCCGCCGCCGGCTATCCGTTCCTGGTACTGACCTTTGTTGGCTGGATCTGGACGCTGCTGAGGCCGGCGCGGTGAGCCTTTGTCCGCTTCCGTACCAAAAGTCCGGCCTGGTTGATCGCGCAGACTCGGAGCGATAGAAAACTCGGGCGGCGGACCCTTATCAGGTCGCCAGTGGCCGGTGAGGGCTCAGGCAACTGCCTCACCGGCATTCGCGCCGGCCACTTCCAACCCGCAGATGATCGCAGCGATCCACCGGCCAGCGCGGCACTTGAAGGAGCGCCGACGCTTCAAGACTCAATCCAAACCTTCTCAAAGTGCTGCTCCAGCGCCTGGTGCTGTTCGCAGCCTTCGACGCCCTTGCGATATGTCCGGTAGACCGAGCGCCAGTAGGGTTGGATGATGATGCCTGAGTCACGCAGATTCTGCTCGATCTTGGCCATGATCTCCTTGCGCGCCTTGGCGTCCGGCGTCGCCAGCGCCTTGTCGAGCAGGGTGTCGAATTCGGGGTTGGCGTAGGCGCTCTCGTTCCAGGCTGCACCCGATTTATACGCCAGCGCCAGCACCTGGACGCCGAGCGGGCGGCCGAGCCATTCGGTGCAGGAGAAGGGGTATTTGCTCCAGTCGTTCCAGAAGGTGGCGGCGGGCAGCACGGTGCGCTTGATCTTCAGTCCGGCCTCGCGCATCTGCGCGCCGATGGCGTCGCCGGTGCTCTTTTGCCATTCGACGTCGACGGAGATGAGCTCGAATTCGTGGTCGGCCCTGCCGGCCTCGGCGAGCAGCTTCTTCGACTGCTCGACGTCGCGCCTGGCCGGGCCGATATCGGCATATTCGGGGTGCATGGGGCCGACATGGTGGTTGTCGGCGGGCTTGCCGCGGCCGCCGAGGCCGAGCGCCAGCACGGCGGAATTGTCGACGGCGAGCTGGGCGGCGCGGCGCACCTTGACGTCGTCATAGGGCGCGTTGGCGACATTGAAGCGGGCGACGATGGTGGAGCCGGTGGCGATCTCGGAGTTCATCAGCCCCATCTGCTCGGTCTGCGAGACGGCGTCGGAGGCGGTTTCGTGATCGGTGTCAATCTCGCCGGATTCGAAGGCCGACAGCATGGCGTTGGGATCGGAGCCGTAGTCTACCCATTTGATGCCGTCGAGATGGAATTCGCCCTTCCACCACGGTCTGTCCTTGCGCTTCACCTCGGCGCCGGTCTCGGCATCCCAGCTGACCAGCTCGCAGGGGCCGGTGGTGATGGCAAGCGCCTTCAAGGGATCGCCGTCGCCCTCATAGGAGCGGTGCATGATCAGCGCCGGATAGTCGGCCATGCCGGCGATCAGCGAGATGTCTGACTTGGGCAGATTGAGCTTGATGGTGAAGTCGTCGACCTTGGCGATGCCGCCGTCGACGACCTTCTTGGTGTCGGCGTTGACCAGCGCGCCCATGCGCGCGGCGACCGAATTGCCCGGCACCGAGGCATCGCACCAGCGGGTGAGGTTGTGGATGACATCATCGGCGTTGAAGGCATCGCCGTTCGACCAGGATATGCCCTTGCGCACATGCAGGGTCAGCGTCCTGGCGTCGTCGCTCGCCTCCCAGCTTTCGAGCAGCCAGGGCTCGAAGGAGAAGTCGGTGTTCCAGCGCACCAGATATTCGTTGCAGTGGCGGGCGACATTCGACATCTCCACGCCGTCGAAGGTGCGCGGGTCCTTGAAGCCCTTGACGTTCATGGCGACGCGCAGGACGCCGCCTTTCTTCGGTTCTGCCGCGCGGGCAGGGGTGGTGCTGAGCCCGCCCAGCGCCACCGCGCCGGCGGCGCTGACACCGAGCCCGGCCATCAGCGCCAGGTATTCGCGGCGGTTGATGCCGCCGGCCTTGAAGTCCTCGGCGACGGGTTTGGCTTGCGGGTGGAGTTTGCGGTCGGTCAGCATGAATTTCATCGTCATTCCCCTGTTGTTGATGCATGCCGCCCAAAAGTGCCCAGCGGTTTTGGGACAACGGCATGCACAGAAAATCGCCCCGGCCGATCGACAGACGCGGGGGCGGACGCGACCGCCGGGGCGCCATGCCTGAGGGGGAATGATAAGGCTGGGTGACGCGGGGGAGTGTTCGGGAATCCGCAGTGATTGTGCGGGGTTCCGCATGGGGAGTCGGCAGTGCGCTTATGCTTTGCAGCCGCGCTGGGAGGAGATGTGCCAACGGCGCGGCGCAATCTCCCTCCTTGAGGGGGAGATGGCCGGCAGGCCAGAGGGGGTCGGCACGACGGGACGCGACCTCCTACTTTCAAAAAGATGATGCTAGCGCTCTACGCGCGACGACCCCCTCTGTCGCCTTCGGCGACATCTCCCCCTCAAGGGGGGAGATTAGCGTTCCACCGTCGGCCACTCACCCCGGCCCAGCGCAGCAACCGCGCCCACAATCCGCGCAAACGCTTCCGCCGCTGCCGGCACCGACGTTCGGGCGCGCAGGAAGCTGTGCACCAGCCTCGGCTCCTCGTGCCACCAGGCCTTGCCGCCGGCGGCCACAATGCGGTCGCGGTAGGTCTCGCCATCCGACGACAGCGGGTCGCATTGCGCCGTGACGATCACCGTCGGCGGCAGGCCGGAGAAATCGGTGTCGCGCAGCGGCGAGAAGGTCGGGTCGTCGGGCGATTGCCGCCTGGCCGAGCGGACGTCGCGGTAGAAGGCGATGTCGGCCACGGATAGCAGCGGCGCGTTGGCGTGTTCGACATAGGAGCCTGCGGTCTCGTCGCCGCCGAGTTCGGGATAGATCAGCACTTGCCCGACCGCAGCTCTGATATGGCGGCGCGTCGTCTGCGCCACGGCGGCGGCGAGATTGCCGCCAGCGCTTTCGCCACACAGGACCAGCGGCAGGCCTGATGTGGCCGCTGCCCATTCGAAGGCGGCGACGGCATCGTCGAAGGCGGCGGGATGAAGATGCTCCGGCGCCAGCCGGTAGTCGACCGACAGCACGTCGAAACCGGTGCCGGCGCAGAGCTCGGCACAGATGTCGTCATGGCTTTCGAGGCCGCCGAGGATGAAGCCGCCGCCGTGGTAGTAGATCACCATCCCCTTGGCGGCCTTGCCGGCAAGCCGGTAACGGCGGATCGGGATGTCGCGGCCGGCGGCGGCGATCAGGCCGTCGCTGGCCTTGACGCCGGGCGGGCGGCCCTGGTGGAAGGCGCGGCTCATACGGTCATAGACGGCGCGCTGCTTGTCGATCGGCAGGCCGAGGATTTCGGGCGGATACCAGCCGTTGACGGCGTCGATATAGGCCCAAAGGGCCGGGTCGAGCCGTGTTTCGTAGGGGCCGCGCGTCATAGATCGGCGTAGAGCGCGGCCGCGTTCTCGAAGGAGAAGCGCAGCGGCACCGAGCCCTCGACCTGCCAGGCGGTGACGGTCTCGCCGGCCAGCAGCCGGCAGGCGCCATCGGTATCGGTGACGGCGCCGCCATAGAGCCGGTTGGCGAGGTTGAGGATGCCGGTCTGGTGCATGGCCGCGCTGCCGCTGCCGCAGGCATCCTTGACCAGCAGCACGCGAAAGCCCTTGGCCACCGCATCCTTGACCGACGCGTCGATGCAGGCCTCGGTCCAGACACCTGATATGACCAACCATTCGATGCCTGAAGACTTGATGTCGCGCGCCGCCGGCCCGGTGCGGAAGGCGCTGGCCTCGGCCTTGATCAGCAGCGCCTCGCCGTTGATCGGCGCCACCTCACGGCAGATCTCGGTCAGCGGATCGCTCTTGTCGGAAAAAGCCGACTTGCCGTCTTCACCCAGCGGATGAAACGGCCGGTCCTGGCTGTCGAGATCGACGATGTAGGCCCAGTGGTAGATCGGCACATGGTTTTGCCGCGCCGCCGCTTGCAGGCGCTGGACGTTGGCGAGGATCGTGGCATAGCCGTCGACGAGGTAGCGCTTGTCCTGCCGGTGCTCTTCCTGCAGGTCGATGAAGATCGCGGCCACGGTGCCGGGTTTGATGGCGATGGGGGTTTTCATGCCGATGCGCCTTGGTTGTGGGCGGGCGACACCGCTCTGTTTAGCGAGCTGGCGCAAGCAGCGGTGATTGGCCGGCGCCTCCCCACCTTCGTCATCCACGGGCGGAGCAGGAGCGAAGCTCCGTCGCGGAGACCCGAGGATCCATGCCGTGATGTTGATCGAATGGTGCAGCGGTGCAGAACTTGTACCGTTGCGGTGCATAGAGGTCGCGGCATGGATCCCTTGGGCTGCGAAGCAGCTCCAGGGGTCTGCGCCGCGTCGCTGCGCTCCTTGCTCCGCCCTAGGATGACGAAGCGATGGAAGGCTGCGACAGCAGCGAAGGAGCGCGCAAAGACCCTCAAACCTTTCCCTCCAGAAACTCGTCCTCATAGGGAAAGCGCGAAAGCAGCTCCGTGCCCGTCTCGGTGATCAGGATCTCGTCCTCCAGCTTGACGCCCTCGCGGCCGCCTTTCTCGCCGATATAGCTTTCCACGCTCACCACCATGCCTGGCACGATATGGCCGTCACGGCCATAGGTCTCGTAATCCATGGCATGCGCGATGAACGGCGTTTCGCCATGCATGCCGACGCCGTGCATGACCGAGGTGTAGCGCTGGTCGACAAAACGGTCGGGGATTTTCCACGCCTTCTCGGCAATCTCGCGGAACGCCATGCCGGGTTTGACGATCGAAATGTTGTGCTGAACCTGGTCGTGCGCCATGCGGTAGAGCGACTTCTGGTAGGGCGTCGGCTTGCCCGGCCCGCAGCGGAAGGTGCGCGAGAAATCCGAATAATAGCCGTAGCAGCCGATCGTGTCGGTATCGAGCGCCAGCAATTCGCCGGGCCGGATCTTGCGGCCGCTGGCCTCGTTGAACCAGGGGTTGGTGCGCTGGCCCGATGTCAGCAGCCGCGTCTCGATGAACTCGCCGCCTTGGCGGATGACCTCGCCATACATGATGGCGAACAGGTCGTTTTCGGAAACGCCGGGCTTGATCGCCTCGCGCACCGCGTAGACGGCGGCCTCGGCGCCGGCCATCGATACCTGCAGGCATTTGACCTCTTCCGGCGTCTTGACGGCGCGCACCGCCAGGATCTCGCCCTGGCAGTCGCGAACCTCGCAGCCGCGCTTTTCCAGCGCCAGCGCCTGCAGATGGCTGCAGCGGTCGAGGCCGAGCTTCATCGAGCCGCCGCCATGCTGCTTCAGAAGCTCGGCGATCTCGTCGGCGAACGGCCCGGCGGTCTCGTCGTCGCGGCCGGAGACCGACGACCAGACGAGCTTGGAAGGACGCGCCTCGTCGATCGTGTCGAGCACCATCGAGACATGATAGCTCTGCGGGTATTCGAACAGCACGATCGGCCCGTCGGTCGGAATGAAGAAATAGCGGGTCGAGTTGCGCAGGAAATACCCGAACATGTTGCGCGAGCCGGTAGCATAGCGCTGGTTGTAGGGATCGAACAGCACCACGCCGCCATAGCCGGCCTCGCGCATCCAGCCGCGCAGCTTGGCCAGCCGGCCCTTGCGCAGGGCATCGGCATCGATGAAGGACGGCTCGGTGTCCGACAGCCACATGCCGCCGGCCGGATCGGCCGCCGCGGGATGGCGCATGCGGTCCTTGAAGTCCACGTCCTGCGTGCTGTCGGGGTCGAATACGACGATGCTCATGGGGTACGGCCTTGGCTGGGTTGCGAGGTCGGAGCATGGCGCGAGCAGGGCGGGAGGATTGTGCGGGAAACCGCAGCTGTTGTGCGGGATACCGCTGGCTAATCGGTTACGTCGCGATCCTTCGCGCCCCCCTCTGCCCTGCCGGGCATCTCCCCCTCAAGGGGGGAGATTGGCAGTTTCGATGCCGCCGTTCTTT
>NZ_RZOM01001060.1:0-2141 GCF_003999175.1 Mesorhizobium sp. M7A.F.Ca.ET.027.03.2.1
GCTGCAATCATGCGATAGGGCGCCAGCGACGCCGCGGCGGCTTCGGCATTGGCGATGGCCGCGCCCTGGTTGCGCGACAGCTGCACGATGCGGCGCAGCATCTCGACGAAGCTGCCAGAGATCGGCAGGTTCGACCAGGTTGCCTCGGGGGTGACGTGGAACAGCACCAGCGTGCCCTTGCCTTTCTTCAGTCCGGTGACCAGCGGCGTGCCGTCGGCAAGGGCCGCCCAGGTGCGCTCGACGATATCGGGTGTCGGCTCGGCCAGCACCTGCCTGGTGACGGTGACCTCGGTCGGCGGCGCCAGATCGGCGAACGGGCCGGCCTTGGGGAATTCGGTGACAGGCTGCGGCGACGTCCATGACAGCGCGCCGCCGAGCGAACGCTCGCCGGTGCGAAGGCGGACGGGCAGCAAATCGTCGTCATCGCCCGCGGTGGCCAGCCGCGAACCGGCGAAACGCACCAGCGTGCCGCCATTGTCGACCCAATCGACAAGCCTCTGCCGAACCTGTCCGGGAATGGTGCCGATATCGGCCATGACGATCATCGCGGGCTTCTGGTCGAGGATTTGCGGGATGGCGTCGGCAAGATCGGCGCTGGAGGGTTCGACCAGATCGGCGAAGGGCTGCAGCGCCCGCCTGATGTAGTAGAGCGGCGACAAAAGCGGCTGTGCCTGGTCAGCCTCGGCCTGCGACAATAGGCCGACGCGCCGCCGCTTGGAGCTTTCGTCGAGGACGCGGACCGCACCGGCCTGCCGCTCGCCGTCGAGCGCGATGGAAGCGAAGTCGTTGCGCAGCTCGAACGGCACCGCCATGGTGCCGGTGGCGGTGGTTTCGCCAGGCGAAAAGGTCAGCGTCGCATCGGCGATGCGGCGGCCCTTGTCATCGAAGGCGCCGGCGGTGACCTGCGCCGGGGCAGGGTCGCCCGGCGCGCGGATGGCGGTCAGTGCAAAGCCGTCGACCTGGTTGTCGGCGGCGGTCAGGCCGGTCAGCGACAGCCTGTCCGCGGGTGCCCAGACGACACGCGCGGCATTTTTCGAGAGAAGCGTGTTGAAGGCGGCTTCATCGCCTTTTGCCGCCAGGCCGTCGGCAAGCACGGCGACACTGGCCCCGGGCAAGGTCTCCAGCATGCCGGCGACGCGGGCATAGATGGCGGGCCGGTCGGTCGGGATCGGCCGCGGCTTGGCGGCGCGCAGCCGGTCAAGGGCGGTGGCGGCATCGAACGGGCCGATCTCGGCATTGGCCTTTTCGGCGGTGAAGGCGATGACGACCGGCACGCCGTTGGAGCCGGCGTCGTTGATCAGCCGCTCGGCGGTGGCGACGCGTTTGCCCCAATCGGCGGCACTTGCCCAGTCATTGTCGATAACCAGGGCAAGGGCGGCTCCCTCGGCCGGCAGCTTTTCGCGCGGGTTGAAGACCGGGTCGGCCAATGCCGCGACGATGAGGGCCGCCATCAAGAGCCTGAGCAGCGTCAGCCACCACGGGCTCTGCTGCGGCGTCTCCTCGCGCTTCAGCACGCGCGCCAGGATCTTCAGCGGCGGGAAGATTTCGGTCTGCGGCTTGGGCGGCGTCAGCCTGAGCAGCCACCAGATCACCGGCAGTGCCAGCAGGCCCCACAGCACCATGGGGGCGCCAAAGGAAAGCGGCAGCCAACTCATGCGACAGCCTTTCCTGGCCGATCGCCGCTGGCGATCATGCCTGCATGACCGCCGGCGGTCGGCCTGGCCGAGGGGCCGTCAGCAGTCATCGCCATGTGCAGCCGCACCAGTGCGTCGGAGGCGAGCCGATCGGTGTGGTTGACGGTAAAGCTCCAGCCAAGCCGTTTGCACCAGCCCGTCAGTTCATGGCGGCGGGCGGCGTAGAGCAGGCGATACTCATCACCCAGCATTTCGGCGCGGCCGGCGGTCAGCTTGTCGCCGGTCTCGGGATCGGTGAACTCGGTTCGGCCAGCATAGGGGAAGGTCTCCTCGGCCGGGTCCGCGACCTCGATCAGGTGCGCGCGCACGCCGTGGCGGGCCAGCACGTCGAGCCAGGCCATCGTCTCTTCGACCGGATCGAGGAAGTCGCTGACGATGACGATGTCGCAGAAGCGCCTGATGTCGGACAGGTCGGGTTTTGCCGGCAAATCGCCGGCATGCATCAAC
>NZ_RZOM01001061.1:0-2140 GCF_003999175.1 Mesorhizobium sp. M7A.F.Ca.ET.027.03.2.1
GGCCACGCCGCCGGTGGGATGGTCGCCAGCCGAAGCCGCGCCCGCCGCACCGATCCAGCCGGGCTCGCCGACCGCCGTGGTGCGGCCGTTTTACGATCAGGTCGGACTGGAGATCGATCCGGCCGAGCGAAGCCATTTCATCGACCCGGCCAAAACCGTGCTCGACAAGAGCGACGCGTTGCGCAAATCCGGGCAGGGCGAGTGCCTCGACCCCAACATGGCGCTCGACAATGCCGATTACGACAAGGCCGAGATCGACAAAAGCCTGAAGACGCTCGAGGCGATCAACGGCGACCAGGCCAAGGTCATCGTCGCCTTCGTCATATCGGGCAACCCGCACCGGCTGGAATGGAAATTCAAGAGGGTCGACGGCGACTGGAAGATATCGGACCTATTGTCGGTGACCGGCGAATGGGCACTCAGCCAGTATCAGTGCGAATGAACCGGCGATGAAGCTTTGCTTTTCGCTAGCCATCGTGCTGGTCGGACTCGGCGTTGCCGGGGGCGTGTTCGACTGGCACATCGGCACGATACTGGTCGCTCGCCAGCCGCGGCAAGCTCTGGCAGCGCCTGGGGACTTCTCCGTCGAGCGCGTCGTACTCGACCAGGCCGATGCGCCCGAGCTTGTCGGCTGGGTAGCCGATCGAAAGGGCAGTTGCGGTGCGATTGTGCTGCTACATGGGCGCGGCGCCAACAGGCTGGCCTTGGTTCAAAAGGCGAAGCTCTTGTTCGACGCTGGCTATTCCGTTGTCTTGTTCGACCTCTCCGGTCATGGAGAGAACGGCGGCGCCGTTCAGGGCTTCGGGTATTCGGAAGGCCCGGACGCCGCCCGTATTATTACCTTTGCTCGGCAACGCTTTTCAGGCCAGAAGCTTGGCGCCATCGGCTCGTCGCTTGGCGCCGCCGCACTTGTCTTTGCCGCACCGCAAGCGCCTGCCGATGCTTATGTGCTGGAGCAGCTCTACGCAACCTTACGCGAAACTACAGCGTGGCGAATGCCTTTCCACTTCTGGCGCGGTTTCCAAGCCGATGTCCTTTTGGCACAGATGCCGCTTCGTCTCGGGTTGAGCGCCGATGATGTCAAGCCGGTCGACCATCTTGCTGCTATCGGCAAGCCGCTGATGCTGCTTGCAGGCAGCACCGACCCTTTCATCGATCATGGACAGGTGCTGGCGCTGCAGAATGCTGCCGCTGGTTCACAACTCGTCTGGTTTGGGGGCGCAGGCCATGTCGATCTGCTGCGCTACGACCAACTGCGCTACAGCGATGCTATCTTTTCCTTTCTTGCAACAAAGCTCTGCCGGACGGGTGCCATCCATGGTTGACGTTCGCTCAACCTCGTCCGCGATAGGGCGCAACCCCGGTGTCGGGCAGCCAGGCGCCTTCCGGCGGAGCGCCTGTCTGCCAGAACACATCGATCGGAATGCCGCCGCGTGGATACCAATAGCCGCCTATGCGCAACCACAGCGGCTTGGTTGCCGCCACGATGCGGCGGCCGATCATGACGGTGCAGTCTTCATGGAAGGCGCCATGGTTGCGGAACGAGGTCATGAACAGCTTGAGCGACTTCGATTCCACCAAAGCCGCATCGGGTGCGTAGTCGATGACGATATGGGCGAAGTCCGGCTGGCCGGTGACTGGGCACAGCGAGGTGAATTCCGGGCAGGTGAAGCGCACGATCGCCGGCGGTCCGTCACCGCGCGAAAACGGTACGGTCTCCAGGACCGCTGCTTCGGGGCTTTGTGGCGTCTCGACGTGCGCGCCGAGTTGGGTGAGGGTTTTGGTGTCGATCATGGGCGCAATCCTTGTCGCATGCGCCCGGAGTGCGTGCGGGACGACATGCTTGAAAACGAATTTTGCCGCTCATTAGCACAATTTGAAACCGCAGGAAGACGATGACCAGCAACGATCCGCTTCTCCAGCCCTACCAACTCAAACACCTGACGCTGAAGAACCGGGTCATGTCGACCAGCCATGAGCCGGCCTATTCCGAGGACGGCATGCCGAAACAGCGATACCGGCTCTACCATGCCGAGAAGGCCAAGGGCGGCATGGCGCTGACCATGACCGCCGGCTCGGCGATCGTCTCTCGCGATAGCCCGGCCGCTTTCGGCAATCTGCATGTCTATGACGACAGGAT
>NZ_RZOM01001062.1:0-2139 GCF_003999175.1 Mesorhizobium sp. M7A.F.Ca.ET.027.03.2.1
GAGTACAATATCGACCGCCATGGCCGCGCCCTCCTGCGCCTCGACCTGAAGCGCCGTGAAGGCACCGATCTGTTGCTGCGCCTTGCCGAAAAGGCGGACATGTTGCTCGAAGGGTTTCGCCCGGGTGTCATGGAACGGCTTGGCCTCGGCCCCGAAACGGTGCTGGCGCGCAACCCGGCGCTGATCTACGGCCGTCTGACCGGCTTCGGCCAGGACGGCCCGCTCGCCGGCCGCGCCGGCCACGACATCACCTACCTCGCCTATAGCGGCGTGCTGCACGCCATCGGCCATGTCGGCAGCCGTCCCGTCCCGCCGCTCAACCTTGTCGCCGACTATGGCGGTGGCGCCATGATGCTGATTGCCGGCGTGCTGGCCGCCCTGTTCCAACGTTCGCGCACGGGCAAGGGTGAAGTCATCGACGCCGCGATGGTCGACGGTGCCTCGATGCTGGCGCTGCCCCTGCACGCCTTGATGGCGGCCGGCTTGTGGAGCGACAAGCGCGGCGCGAACCTGCTCGATTCCGGCGCCCCGTTCTACGATACCTATGAGACGTCGGACGGACTCCATATCGCCATCGGCTGCCTCGAGCCGCAATTCTTCGCCGAATTCGCCAGGCTGCTGCCGCTCGACGGGCGCTTTGCGTCCGGCCAGTACGACAAGGCCCTGTGGCCGCCGATGCGCGCCGCCATTGCCGATCGGATCCGGCAGAAACCACGCGACGACTGGGACCGGCTGTTCGCGCAAACCGATGCCTGCGTTGCACCCGTCCTGTCGCTGCATGAGGCGAAGCACCACCCGCACAATCGGGCACGCAACGCCTCTGTGGCGACAGGTGCATTTGAGCGCCCGGCCCCCGCGCCGCGTTTCTCGAGCTCGCAACCGACATTGGCCACTATGCCAGGCAATGAGGATTTGTCGCCATCGGCAATTCTGGCACGTTTCGGCTTTGCGAAAGCCGAGATCGACGGCCTTGTCAAATCCGGCTTGCTGACCGATAACGATAACTAGAGAAGAAAGATCAACTTACTGCGGTGCTGCCTTGGACGAGCCGAAAAAGGACGTGATCCGCGAGACGGACGCCGAAGCGATCCGGCTGGCGAAGACGCTTCTGCGCAGCGCCCGCTTTGGCGCCCTGGCGGTGATCGAACCGCAAACCGGCTCGCCGCTGGCCAGCAGGGTCGGCGTGGCCACCGACATCGATGGCGCGCCGCTGATCCTGGTGTCGATGCTTTCGGCGCACACCGGCGCCCTGCTTGCCGATCCGCGCTGTTCCCTGTTGCTCGGCGAACCGGGCAAGGGCGACCCGCTGGCGCACCCGCGCCTGACATTGATCTGCCAGGCGGCACGGCTTGAGCGCGGATCAGGCGAACACGCCCGCGCCGAGCGCCGCTATCTTAACCGCAATCCCAAGGCGAAACTTTACGCCGGTCTCGGCGACTTTTCGATCTTTCGCCTCGATCCGCAACGCGCCAGCCTCAACGGCGGCTTCGGCAAGGCCTATCAGCTCGATCGATCGGATTTGCTCGCCAGCGGACCGATCGTCGAGGAACTCGCGGCGCGCGAACAATCCGCCATCGACCACATGAACGCCGACCATCTCGACGCGATCGCCGTTTACGCACAGCATTTCGCCAAAGTATCCGGAAACGGCTGGAGTGTTGCCGGATTCGATGCCGATGGCATGGACCTGGTTTCGGGCGACGATGTTTGCCGGGTTTTTTACCCACAACCTCTGGCGGCGGCAGGCGAATTGCGGCACGTTCTGGTCGATATGGCCAAGGCCGGCCGAGCCATTGTCGACGCCGGGACGGAGACTTAATTATGCTGGACCAAAAGCAACACTTGAGATTTAAGTGAAATGCTCTACCTTTTGGTGACGCTGAATCGCCAGCGCCGATCGACAAGTGAATTTATGGAATCAGACGCCATTGCCCCCATGGCGTCGGGATGAACAGGAAGCATGGGGGATCGATGGTCTCGACAAAGCTAATCGTGAACGCCGAATCGGCGGCAGAGTTTCTCATGCTGATGGGCAATGAGAAGCGACTGTTGATCATGAGCTACCTCGCCGAAGGTGAGATGTCGGTTGGAGCCATTGCCGAGAAGGTGATGCTCAGCCAATCCGCCCTGTCCCAGCAC
>NZ_RZOM01001063.1:0-2134 GCF_003999175.1 Mesorhizobium sp. M7A.F.Ca.ET.027.03.2.1
CCATGGAGGCGCGCGTCACCGGACTTGTCGCCGCCACGGTCGCCCGCATCATCGGCGGCATCGTCAGCGACGATCTGCAGAAACGTTCGATCGAGGCATTGGCCGGCGCCATCCGCGAAGCGGTCGGCGATGCCGAAGCGGTGCGCATCGTCGTGCGCGGCCCGCTCTCGATGTTCGAAACGCTGAAGGCGTCGCTCGGACCCGGCGCCGCCAATCTCGATTTTGTCGAGGCGCCAGGCTTCGACCTGACCGTCGCCATCGACGAGGCGGTGTTCGAGACGCGCATGGCCGAATGGTCGACGGTCCTCTCGGAGGTCCTGGCATGAGCGTCGCAGACGCCGACCACGGCCGCCACGAGATCATCATCGTGCGGCGCAGCCATGACGACCATGACGAGGCCCACCATGGCGGCGTCTGGAAGATCGCCTTCGCCGACTTCATGACGGCCATGATGTGCTTCTTCCTGGTCATGTGGCTGATCAATGCCGCCAACGAGCAGACCAAGGCAGCCGTCGCCAGCTACTTCAACCCGGTCAAGCTGGTCGACCGCAATTCGAGCCGCAAAGGTCTTGAGGATCTCGGCGACGGTCCGCGCGCGATCGGGACGACGGCCGACAATCCGAAGAAGGCGACCAACAAGGCCGGCCAGGACGGCGATGGCTCGGCGGACCGCAAAGAAGACAAGCAAGAACTCCCGCAGGCGGAACACTCCGACGAGCACCTGTTCGCAGATCCCTATGCGGTACTTTCAGAAATCGCCACCGACACTGGCGTAATGCAGAATGTCAGTCAGAAGGGTGACGGCGGCGCCCAGGCAGCCGGCCCGGCGACGGGCGCCTCCGGCGGTGCCTCTTACCGCGATCCCTTCGAGCCGGATTTCTGGTCGCAGCAGGTGGCGGCGCCAGCCGCCGAGGCCAGCGCCGAGCGCACCAGGACCGAGGGCGATCCGCTCAAGCCCGGAGATAAGACCGCCGAAACGCAAGTGCTTAAAGTCAAAGCCGTGCCGCCTGTTGCGGCCACCCCGCTTGGGCCGCAGGCAAAGGACGTGACCGGCAAGCAGGCCGCGAACCCTGCCACCGCAATGGCCGGCGAGACCAAACCGGACGGCACCAAGGCCGCCGACGCAGCCAAGGCGGAGCCTGAGGCGCAAAAGGCCGCCAAGCCCGATATCGGCGAGAAGGCACCAACCGCGGCTGCCCTAAAGGCAGCGGCCGACGTCAAGCGGCAGTTGGCCGATGCTTTCAAGCCTGGCGACAAGCTGCACGACGGCGTCTCGGTCGAAGCCACCGACAAGGGGGTCGTCATCTCGATCACCGACCAGCTCGACTTCGGCATGTTCGAGGTCGGCTCGGCGTTGCCGAGACGCGAACTGGTGCTGGCGATGGAGAAGATCGGCCGCATCGTCAACAGCCAGAAGGGCACCATCAGCATCAACGGCCACACCGATGCCCGGCCGTTCCGCGGCGACAGCTACGACAATTGGCGGCTGTCGACGGCACGCGCGCATTCCGCCTATTACATGCTCGTGCGCGGCGGCGTCGACGAACGCCGCATCACCGAGGTTGCCGGCTTCGCCGACCGCCAGCCGAAAATAGCAGCCGATCCATTGGCGGCCGCGAACCGTCGCATCGAGATCCTGATGGCGACCGGCGGATGAAGCGAGCGGCCGTCACCCGCCGGTTGATTGGTCTGTTGCTGCTGGCCGGCGGACACCCGTCGGCCGGTTTCGCCCAGGACGCGCTGCAGCCGTATCAGCTGGTGCGCTCGCTGCAACTCATCCAGGACCGCATAGCCGCCGGCGATCATGCCGCCCTGCCGATGCAGGCCAAGCTGCTGGAGATGGCGGATGCGCGCCTGCGGGCGGCGAATGCCGAGGACTACAAGGATCCCAAGAACTTTCGAGCCCTGCTTGTCTACGGCATGAGCGGCGGCAACCCGGTGACCGTCGAAGCGGCCACGTCGCGCGCTACGACGGATCCGCAAAGCCTTGCCATCGCCAAAGGCGTGATTGATTACCTCAACGGCCGGCCCGGCGAGGCTATCGAAGCCTTGAGGCCGATCGATCCCATGGCGCTGCCTCCGGATCTCGGCGCCTTCCTCGCTTTGGTCAAAGGCTCACTGCTTGCCGGTGATC
>NZ_RZOM01001064.1:0-2133 GCF_003999175.1 Mesorhizobium sp. M7A.F.Ca.ET.027.03.2.1
CCCCCGCCAGCGGCTCGGCCATCGCCGCGACCCGCTCGTCGAGCCCGGCATCGATGATATGCAAGAGCCGTGCGGGCAGCACCGCCTGTTCGGCAAACCCGCCGTCGCAGACCTCTCCGACGAAGCCCAGTGACGCGCAGAGATGCCGCCTGCCGCCATGACATTGCGCGCAGTCTCCGCACCAGAACCGGGAATCAGCGACCACCCTGTCACCGATGGCGAAGGCGTCCACGCCCGCGCCGATGGCAGTCACCGTGCCGGTCAGCTCATGGCCGGCCGTCGAAGGCGACCGGCTTATCCACTGTCCCGTGCGGAAATTGTGCAGGTCCGAACCGCAAATGCCTGCGGCGTCGACTTTGAGCTTCACCCAGCCCGCATCCGGCACGCCCGGCGTGGCGATGTCCTCGATGCGCAAGTCACCAGGTCCATACAGTCGTGCGGCCTTCATCACGATCGCTTCCGCTCAACCGGCGAGATAGCGGTCGCGGATTTCCGAGACCGCGTTCTCATGCGAGCTGAAGCCCTCGTAGCGGGCGAGCCTGCGGGCGTGCAGAGCGAGTTCCGGATAGGCCACCGAGGTGACATAGCCGACCGACGAGCGCTTGACGAAATCCGTTACCGAAAGCGGCCCGTAGGTCCGCGCCCAACGGCTGGTCGGCAGCACAGCATTGGGACCGAGAACGAAGTTGGCCAGCGTCACCGGCGTGTGCGGGCCCATCAGAATTTCGGCCGCCTCGGTGATGCGCCCGAGATGCGCGAACGGCTCCTTCGACAGGATCTCGAGATGTTCGGGCGCATAGTCGTTGATGAAGCGGTAGCTGTCTTCCAGCGACGCGGTCAGCACGATGCCGCCGCGCTTGCCGGTCAGCACCGCGCGCGAAAACTCGACACGCTGCTCGGTCATCCGCGACCAATGCTCGGGAAGTGCAGCAAGCGCTGCTTCTGCAACCTTGCGGCTGTGCGTCACCAGATAGGCCGAGGAATCCGGCCCGTGCTCGGCTTCGATCAACAGGTCGAGCGCGGCAAGGCCGCCGTCAACGCTGTCATCGGCAAAGATGATCGCTTCCGACGGGCCGGCCGGAAGGCCTGTGTTGATGACCGACGACAGCACGCTCTTGGCCGCGACCACCCACGGGCTGCCGGGGCCGACGATCTTGAGCGCGGGCTTCACCGTCTCGGTGCCGTAAGCGACGGCGGCAACTGCCTGGGCGCCGCCGCATTTGTAGACCGTGCCCACGCCGGCGAGACGCGCGGCGACGAGCGTTGCCGCATCCACCGAACCATCCGATGTCGGCGGCGTCACGATGGCGATCTGCGGCACGCCGGCAATCACCGCCGGCACCGACGTCATCATCGTCACCGATGGAAAGGCGCCCTTGCCGCGCGGCACGTAGAGCGCAACGGATGCGATCGGCGTGTACCTGTCGCCGGCATAGGCGCCCGGCCGGACTTCCTTGAGCCACATCGTCTCCGGCTTCTGCTCCTCATGGAAATGCCTGATATTGTCGATGCCGAACCGGATGCTCTGGACGACATCCTTTTCCACCTTGTCGAACGCCGCGTCGAACTCGGCTTCCGACACCTGCAGTTCGCCCTCGGCGACATTGGCCTTGTCGAGTTCCCTGGCGAAGCGGATCAAGGCGGCATCGCCTTCGTCCTTGACGGCCTGGATGATCGGCCGGACCTTCTCGACGAAGACCGTCAGATCGGCCTCGGCGCGCTTCAGCAGACTGGCGCGCTGGTCGGCATCGATGGATGACAAATCGTGGAAGCTGATGTCGGACATGATTGCTCGTCTCCTGGAACTCTTGGAACGCAATGACGGTTGGCCCGTGGATGGCCATAGTTCTGCGGGTCGACAGGCCGACCGGGGCAAGGATCAAAGCCGTCGAGAGGCTTCACCGGGCAAAAGTATATACATGTATGTATGATAGTCGCCAGCAATTTTTCCATCATCCTTCCCGTCGAAACCACGGAGACAAACCTGCCTCGTCAGATCGAGGCGAGAAAGCCGCCATCGACCGGAATGGACTGGCCGGTTATGTAGGCAGCCGCATCCGAAGCGAGGAACACCGCGATGCCGTGCAGGTCTTGGAGATCACCGAAACGCCGTTGCGGGATCTTGGCCAGCAT
>NZ_RZOM01001065.1:0-2128 GCF_003999175.1 Mesorhizobium sp. M7A.F.Ca.ET.027.03.2.1
ACTGACGACAAGACGGTGTTTGCGAGCTTGACATGCGCCCGTTAATTTGGCGCATTGGCTTGCAAACCGAAGGGGATCGGCGAAAGACAAGAACAATGGCGGAACGATCGCAAAACCTTCAGGACCTGTTCCTGAATTCAGTTCGCAAGAGCAAGAACCCGCTCACCATCTTCCTTATCAACGGCGTCAAGCTGACCGGCGTGGTCACTTCGTTCGACAATTTCTGTGTCCTGCTGCGCCGTGACGGTCACTCCCAGCTCGTCTACAAGCACGCCATTTCCACGATCATGCCGAGCCAGCCGGTTCAGATGTTCGATGGCGAGGAAAGCCAGGGCGCCTGATTGGCACGTGAGAAAGACGCGGACGCCACCGTTCGCGGGAAACCAACGCATCATCCCGGGACGGAAGCCAAGGGCCCGACCCGGGCTGTTGTCATTGTGCCCGTCCTTACCCGCCACCAGCGCAACGACGACGAGACCAACCGTCCTCGGCTGATGCGTTCGGCTGATGCTCGTCACGACGAGGCCGTCGGCCTTGCCCGCGCCATCAACCTGGATCTGATCCACACTGCGGTGGTGACCGTCAACGATCCGCGCCCGGCGACGCTGCTCGGCAGCGGCAAGGTTGCGGAGTTCGCGGAAATCGTCAAAGAGGGACATGCGGAAGTGGTCGTCGTCGACCATCCGTTGACCCCGGTGCAGCAGCGCAATCTCGAAAAAGAGCTGAACGCCAAGGTGCTGGACCGCACCGGGCTGATTCTTGAGATCTTCGGCGAGCGCGCACGCACCAAGGAAGGCACGCTGCAGGTCGAACTCGCCCATCTCAACTACCAGAAGGGGCGCCTCGTGCGCAGCTGGACCCATCTGGAGCGCCAGCGCGGCGGCGCCGGCTTCCTCGGGGGCCCCGGCGAAACACAGATCGAATCCGACCGGCGGCAGTTGCAGGAAAAGATCATCAAGCTGAAGCAGGAGCTGGAAACGGTGCGGCGCACGCGCGACCTGCACCGCGCCAAGCGAAGGAAGGTGCCGTTCCCGGTGGTGGCGATCGTCGGCTATACCAACGCCGGCAAGTCGACGCTGTTCAACCGGCTGACCGGGGCGGATGTGCTGGCGCAGGACATGCTGTTCGCCACGCTCGACCCGACGCTGCGCCGCGTGCGCCTCCCACATGGCACGCCGATCATCCTCTCCGATACGGTCGGCTTCATTTCGGACCTGCCGACGCATCTGATCGCGGCTTTCCGCGCCACCCTGGAAGAGGTGGTCGAGGCCGATCTCGTGCTTCATCTGCGCGACATTTCCGATCCGGACACTGCAGCACAAGCGGAAGATGTCGAGCGCATCCTGGCCGACCTCGGTGTCGACGCCGGCGACGCCAAGCGCGTGATAGAAGTGTGGAACAAGATCGACCGGCTCGACGAAGGCAACCGGACCCGGCTGCTTGCCGACGGCGCCGATGCCAACAAGGCGCCGCCGATTGCGGTGTCGGCGGTGACCGGCGAGGGTATCGACGCGCTGAAGGCGATCATCGAAACACGGATGGCGGGCGAACTCGAAGACCTCACCGTGACGATCGAGCCGGCCCAGTTCGGCCTTGTCGACTGGCTTTACCGCAATGGCGATGTCGTTTCGCGAAGCGACAATGATGACGGCAGCGCCACCATCTCGCTCAAGGCCACGCAAAGCGCGCGCGAAGAGATCGAAAGCAGATTGCGTCGTAAAAACAACGGTTAGTGCGGGTTATTTCGCGCTTTTTGCTTCCTGCCAGAGCGCTTCCATCTCGGCCAGATCAGCCTTTTCCAGCGTGCTGCCGGATTTTTCCAGGGCCTGTTCGACATAGTGGAAGCGCGAGCGGAATTTTTCGTTGGTGCCGCTTAGCGCTGCTTCGGAATCGAGCTTGAGGTGACGGCCGAGGTTGACGACGGCAAACAGCATGTCGCCGAACTCATCCTTGATCGAGGCGGTGTCGCCCTTGGCCAGGGCCTCGCGCAATTCGCCGATCTCTTCCTCGATCTTGTCGAGGATGGGCGCCGCTTCGCTCCAGTCGAAGCCGACGCGGGCGGCCTTCTCCTGAAGTTTCAGCGCCCGGGTCAGCGCGGGCAGGGCGACCGGAACGCTGTCCAGAAACC
>NZ_RZOM01001066.1:0-2128 GCF_003999175.1 Mesorhizobium sp. M7A.F.Ca.ET.027.03.2.1
CTCCTCCGGCGGCCCCTCCTGCACCAGCCTGCCGTCGCGCAATATGCCGATGCGGTCGCTCATCGTCAGCGCTTCTTCCTGGTCGTGCGTGACGAAGATCGTGGTGATGCCGATCTCGCGCTGGATACGTTTGAGCTCGATCTGCATGTCGACACGCAACGCCTTGTCGAGCGCGCCCAATGGCTCGTCGAGCAGCAGCACGCGCGGCTTGGTGACGATGGCGCGGGCGAGCGCCACGCGCTGGCGCTGGCCGCCCGACAGCTGGTGCGGACGCCGCCCGCCGAGTTTGCCGAGCTGCACCAGATCGAGCGCGCGCTGCACCTCCGTCGCAATCACTGCCTTGGCCTCGCCGCGCACCGACAGGCCGAAGGCGACATTGTCGGCGACGCTCATATTGGGAAACAGCGCATAGTTCTGGAACACCATGCCGATACGGCGCTTCTCGACGGGCACCCGCTCGACGCTCTCGCCGCCGATGGTGATGCGACCCGAGTCAGGAAAATCGAAACCGGCGATCTGCCGCAGCAGCGTGGTCTTGCCGCTGCCCGACGGCCCGAGCAGAGCGTAAAAGCCGCCATCGGCGAAGTCGATGGAGACGTTGTCCAGCGCCTTGTGTGCGCCAAAGCTGCGCGAGACATCAGATACCTGCACGCCGGCCATTATTTCTCTCCGCCGAATTTGAAGAACCGCGCCGTCAGCAGCATCAGCGCCATCGACACGACAATGATGATGGTCGAGACCGCGTTGATCTCGGGCGTGAAACCCTTGCGGATCGCGGCGTAGATTTCGACCGGCAGCGTCGTCTGGCCCGGCGTCGCCAGGAAATAGGACACCACGAACTGGTCGAACGAAACGGCAAACGCGAACAGCCCGCCGGCGATGACGCCGGGCATGATCCAGGGCAGCGTGACGCGGCGCGTCACCTGCCACTGGTTGGCGCCTAGTGAGCGCGCCGCCTCTTCCAGCTCCGGCGCGAAGGTCTGCAGCCGGGCCGAGACGACGACGATGACATAGGGCAGCGCCAATGCGACATGGCCGAGCAGGATCGCATGCAGGCCACGGCCGATACCGACGCCGAAGAAGAAAATCAGCATTGCCGTGCCGGTGATCAGCCACGGTATGGCGATCGGCGGAAACAAAAGCGCCTGCAGGAACTTCTTGCCACGAAATTCGTAGCGATAGAGCGCCAGCGACGCCGCCGAGCCGAGCACGACGCAGATAATCGTGGTGATGACCGCGATCTCGACGCTGTTCCAGGTCGCTGCGATCAGTTGGTCGTTCTGCCACAGCGAAGCATACCATTCGGTCGTCCATTCGAACGGCAATTGGTAGAAGGGAGAAACGTTGAACGACATCAGCGCCATGATGATGATCGGCAGATAAAGAAAGGCAAGCAGCAGCCAGATGTAGAGGCGGCCGAGTCCTTCGAGGATGCGGGTCGTCGTCATCACGCGGCCCTCCGCAGCACTGGCGACGCCACCGCCAGGATGACCAGCACTACCGCCAGCAGGATGAAGGAGAGTGCGGCACCGAGCGGCCAGTTGAACACGGCGACGAACTGGTCCTCGATGACCGTTCCGTAGAAGGTGCCGGTGCGGCCGCCCAGGATGCGCGGTTCCATGAACGAGCCGACGACCGGCACGAAGATCAGGGCCGCACCCGCTACCAAACCCGGCATCGACAGCGGGATGATCACCCGCTTCAGCACCTGGAGCCGCGATGCGCCAAGCGAGCGTCCGGCCTCGATCAGCGAGTCGTCGATCGCCTGCAGCGTGAGATAGCAGGTCAGCACCATGTAGGGCACATAAGAATGCACCAGCCCGATGATGACGGCCGGATAAGAGTACATCAGGTCGATGTTGATCTTGAACGGCAGCACCGCGTTGAGCGCGGTGTCGAGGATGCCCCCCTCGCGCAGCACCATCGCCCAGGAAAAGATGCGCACCAACCCATTCGACCAGAACGGCAGGATGACGAGCAGGAAGATCGCCTCGCGGCTGCGCCCCTTCAGCACCTTGGCCAGCACGTAAGCGGCGGGATAGCCGATGACGACGCACCACAGCGTCACTTCGAGGCCAAGGCGCAGCCGCGAGGCGATCTTCCTGCTCGTCATCCTGCCGTTCTGGTC
>NZ_RZOM01001067.1:0-2126 GCF_003999175.1 Mesorhizobium sp. M7A.F.Ca.ET.027.03.2.1
GCCCAGGGATTGGTTCGTTGCTTTTCGCGTGACGATAAAAGGAGAGGCCCTGCACCAGGGAGGATGCGCAGTTGCCGACCCCAACGATACCAACACGAACCTTTTTCGATCCCACGAAACCGCCACCCTATGTTGTTCAAAGGTAAGTTCCTGGCGCCGAACCATCAGCGTGCCGGAATGTTCCTCCGCCCATCGAAAAATTGCGCGAGACTGCATGGATCGAAGCTGCATTCGATGCGTTGCCGCACGGCAACATTGGAAAACCGATCGATGATCGTCTACGGCGACCACAGGCAGACCGAGAGCGCAGAGCAGCTTCGGGAAGCAGCAAACGAAATGGCCGAAAGCCTGGATCGGATGTCTCATGGCGTCCAACGCCATGCTGCATTGGTCGGACTATTCATCAGCGTGTCGGAGCTGGTTCAGGCGCTTGCCGATGTCGATTTCCAAACCAGCGGCATCGACATCTTTTCGCCGCGACAACAGCAAGGCGCCAGGTTGTTGGTCGGACTTGCGGCAGAGGTGGCGAAGTCGTGGCAAAGCGGTTTCGGCGTCGGCGGTGGCATCGATCCGGGACTTCTCAAACAGCTGGCCGGGCTCGACTGCAAGGCCGAGGTTGTGACCGGCTCTGCCGAGGGTTATGCGCACTATGCGCTTTATCCCGAAAGCTATTTGGACGCGGCGCAGAAGTCGGGTCTCGATGCGAACACATGTGTGATCGGCGTCCGCAGCATCGGCCTCGGGCTGGCAGCTATGGTGGCGGCCTCGATTGGTGCGCCGGCACCGTTCAGCGTTCGCCCGATCGGCCATCCCTTCCGCAGGTATATCAACGCCGATCCGCAGTCGATCGCCACTTGGATGAACAATCCGTCGGCGCGTTTCGCCGTTGTCGACGAGGGTCCTGGCCTGTCCGGCAGTTCGATGCATGCCGTTATCATGTGGCTGCGTGAACTGGGTATCGATACGGACCGCATTCACCTGTTTCCCAGCCATTCAGGCGGCCCGGGCATCGAAGCGTCGCGGGAGGCTCGGGAGACATGGTCGCGCTGTCCGAAGCATGTGGCGACGGCGTTTGAATGCACCTTCTCCGAAAGCTCGAAAATTCCCACGTTGCGCGATTGGGTGGCCGAGGCGGTCGGCAGGCCGGAATTAGGCCTGACCGAGCTATCTGGCGGCGAGTGGCGGGCCGCCCACTACGCCGACGAAGGGCGCTGGCCGCCGAGCCCTCGCGGTACCGAGCGGCGTAAATTCCTGGCGTCCGCCGGGCGTGACCGCTGGCTCGTCAAATTCGCGGGCCTCGGCGAAACCGGACGGCGCAAGAAACGAACCGCGACGATGTTGCATGAAGCCGAGTTCGGATCGCAAGTTGTCGCGCTTTGCCATGGCTTTCTGGTTGAACGGTGGATTGACGGCACCACGATGGATCAGGCGCCGCTACCCAGGGAAAGACTGATCGCGGAGTTCACAAATTACCTGGCCTGGCGTGCGCTCAATCTTCGAACTTGCGAACCGGGTGCATCATTGCTTGCACTCGCGGAGATGGCTGTTTCCAATACGTCGGAAGCCTTGGGCGAAAAACGCGCGGCAGCCTTGCGCGGTTGGCTCTCGAAACAGGCCCCCGCGAGCGGGCTGCAGCGCGTTGAAATCGATGGAAAGCTCCAACCATGGGAGTTTCTCGTTCGCGCCGACGGCAGGGTGCTTAAGACAGATGCCGTCGACCATTGCCGGGCACACGATTTGATCGGCTGCCAGCCAATAGAGTGGGACATTGCCGGCGCCCGTGTCGAGTACGGGCTATCCGACAGCGATGTGAGGACCCTGGTCCAAGGAATGAAGCTTGCCATCGACAACTGCCACATCGGCTTTTTCGAACCGTGCTATTTGGCATTCCAGCTCGGGCTCTGGAGCACGGCTGCGCAATCCGAAAATGGCCGGGAAAAAGCAAGGCTCGCCGCGACGGCAGACCGATATAGGATGCGACTGATAGGATTCCTGGACGAATGCCTGATATGATCGTTCCGATCAGTCCAGCCTTCGCAGCATGTCTGCTTCCTTCTCGAGAATAGCGGCCACTTCCTCGCGCTGCAGATGCGTCATCATCAAGCTGACGCAGCACTCGAGATAGG
>NZ_RZOM01001068.1:0-2125 GCF_003999175.1 Mesorhizobium sp. M7A.F.Ca.ET.027.03.2.1
GCGATGGTCTCGTGCACGCCTTCCTGAGCTCGCAAGGCTTCTTCAACGGGCTGGCCGGCGCGCACTGGAATCGCCTGGCCGGGGAGCGGTTCGAATAGGCCATCATTGCGCGCGCGGCAACATAATCCCGATGGTCGCGCCGATCTCAGCAGGCGATTTCCTCGACGGGGCGGACGAGCTGCGGGCCAAGGTGCAGATAGCGCGTCGCCCGGCGCTTGGCGGCGATATCGGCCCAGACGCGTTCGACCTCGACCGTAGTCAGCTTCGCGGCGGTGCCGACCTCCACCGCTGAAAGGCCGTTATTCAGGCCGAAGAGGCAAATATCCATGCGGTCATAGGGCAGGGAGAAGTAGAACTCTTCCTGCGTCTGCTCGAGGGAATAGGTGTCGGTCGTCGGCGCCCTGCGGCAGATTTCCTCGGGAATGCCGAGATGGGCGGCAAGCGCATAGACCTGGCTCTTGTAGAGATGGGCGATCGGTTTGACGTCAGCCGCGCCGTCGCCATTCTTCACGAAGAAGCCTTGGTCGTATTCGAGCCGGTTCGGCGTGCCGAGCACGGCGAAATTCAGCCGGTCGGCGTGATAGTACTCGATCTGTTTGCGCGTGCGCTGCTTCATGTTGGTGGCGGCGACGATGCCGAGATAGACCGCCGGTGACATGCGTAGCTTCGTCTGCCGGCCTTCGGGGTCCTGCACCACCAGCGAGGAGATGTTGTAGCCCTCGCCGGCGAGCGAATTGGCGATGACGATCTTTGAGGCCCAGCCCGGCCCGTATTCCGGCACCAGCTCGCGGATGAAGGCATCCCGCCGCTCATAACAACCCATCGCGTGCAGCGTCGGGCCGATATCCTCCACGATCGCTTCGACGCCGAAGGTTTCGGCGGCCAGCCGGCCGAGGCGGAGGCTGTCGGGATCGGAGTCGCTTTCCGGCATGAACAGGCAGAAGACGTTCTTCGCGCCGACGGCGCGGGCGGCGAGCGCGACCGAGACGCTGGAATCGATGCCGCCAGAGAGGCCGAGCACGAGCCCGCGCTTGCGCATGCCGCGTAGCTGCTCGCGCAACCCGGCGACGATGCGATCGGTTTCCGCAGCGTTGTCGAGCGTCAGCGCGTCGGCCGAGAAGGCGGGACGGCTCGGGGCGAGGGAGTGGTTCATTCTGCAGTCCCCAACGTTTCGGCCGCCAGTCTTCGGCTGACCTTTCCGGTATCGGTTTTCGGCAACTCGCGGCGGAACTCGATGAGCTTCGGCACCATGAAATCCTCAAGATGAACGGCGCAGTAGCGAATGATGTCCCGTTCGCTCAGGGTCTCGTCCGAGAGAACGACGAGGGCGGCAATGGCGTGGCCGAGCACCGGATCCGACACGCCGGTCACCACGGCTTCCACGATGCCGGGATGGGCGTGCAGCACAGTTTCGACTTCCTTCGGGGCGACCTTTTCGCCGCGCGTCTTGATGATGTCGTCCTTACGGCCAACGAAATAGAGGAAGCCGTCCTCGTCCGTCCGGAACAGGTCGCCGGTGTGGAGCCGCTTTTCCCAGGGATGCGGCCCGGGACGCAGCATCTGCTCCGTGGCCACGTCGTTGCGCCAATAGCCCTGCATGACATGCGGGCCGCGAATGACCAACTCGCCCGCCACGCCCGGTGGCACGCGGTTGCCTTCATCGTCGACGACGATCGCTTCTGTGTTGGGAATAGCGATGCCGACGGAACCCGGCCGGCGGTCCAACTCCTCCGGGGGCAGGTAGGTGCAGCGCTTGCACTCCGTCAGACCGTACATGGAATAGAGCCGCACGCCGGGGAACAGCTCGCGCAGCCGGGCGATATGCACCGGCGGCAGGGCGGCGGCGGTGTTCGAGATATAGCGCAGGCTCGGCAGGAAACCCGGCGCCAAATCGCGCATCTGCAGGATCAGCGCCGCCATCGTGGGCACCAGCGGGAAACCGGTGACCTTCTCGGCGCGCATGCGCTCGAAAATGGCCTGCGGAAAGGCGAAGGATTTTTCGAGGACGAGGGTCGCACCGAGCTTCATCGCCATCAGCAACTGATAGAGGCCGTAGTCGAAAGCCAGGGGCAGGACATTGAGGATGATGTCGTCAGGGGTGTTGCGCAGATAGGTTGTGATGGAT
>NZ_RZOM01001069.1:0-2125 GCF_003999175.1 Mesorhizobium sp. M7A.F.Ca.ET.027.03.2.1
GCCAGGGCCTGTCGCTCGGCGAGGGCGCCGGCATGGCGGTCCTGGAAACGTATGAGCATGCCATGGCGCGCGGCGCCACCATCCTTGCCGAGGTCGCCGGCGCCGGCCTCTCCGCCGATGCCTCCGACATTGTCGCGCCGACCGTCGAAGGGCCGACGGCGGCCATGCGCGCCTGCCTGGCCGATGCTGGCTTCAATCCCGAGGATGTCGACTACCTCAACGCCCATGGCACCGGCACCAAGGCCAACGACCAGATCGAGACGGCAGCGATCAAGCGCGTCTTCGGCGACCATGCCTACAAGCTTTCGGTGTCGTCGACCAAGTCGATGCACGCCCATTGCCTCGGCGCATCGGGGGCGCTGGAGATGATCGCCTGCGTGATGGCGATCCGCGAAGGCATGGTGCCGCCGACGGCCAATTTTCGCGAGGCCGATCCCGATTGCGACCTCGACGTCACGCCGAACGTGCCTCGCGAGCGCAAGGTGCGCGCCGCGATCAGCAACGGTTTCGCGTTCGGCGGCACCAATGCCGTGCTGGCCTTCAAGGCCGTCTGATCTAAGGGGCGCGCGATCTGCCCCAGGCAGACCATTTCGTTGACTGTTCGTGCACGACGAAACCCTTCACCGCCATATTGATCGTGCCGTGCGCCGCGTCTAATCCTTGGCCGACCCGCCAAGACCGCGCCGCTCGGCGCGAATCCCCATTCAGGAGTTTTCCATGGCTGACCTGTCCGCCTTTCCGATTGCAACACGCTGGCCGGCCAAACATCCGGACCAGATCCAGCTCTATTCGGCGACAACGCCGAACGGCGTGAAGATATCGATTGCCCTCGAGGAACTCGGCCTGCCCTACGAGCCGCATTGGGTCAATATCGGCCAGAACGAAAGCTGGACGCCGGAATTCCTGTCGCTCAATCCCAACGGCAAGATACCGGCGATCGTCGATCCGAACGGTCCGGACGGCAAGCCGATCGGCCTGTTCGAATCCGGCGCCATCCTGCTCTACCTCGCTGAAAAGACCGGCCTGCTTATGCCCGTGGACGCCGCGCGCCGCTACGAGACCATCCAGTGGGTGTTCTTCCAGATGGCTTCGGTCGGGCCGATGTTCGGCCAGGTCGGCTTCTTCCACAAATTCGCCGGTCGCGAGATCGCCGACAAACGCCCGCTGGAGCGTTATCGCGACGAGTCAAAGCGACTGCTCGGTGTGCTCGACGGCAGGCTGAAGGGGCGCAAGTGGATCATGGGCAATGACTACACCATCGCCGACATCTCGCTGCTCGGCTGGGTGCGCAACCTGATCGGTTTCTACGAAGCCCGCGAACTCGTCGGCTTCGACGATTTCGTCAATGTCTCGACATGGCTGGAGCGCGGCCTGGCGCGACCGGCGGTGCAGAAAGGCCTGACCATCCCCGCCAAGGGATAGCCGAACCAGCCTCCGAAGCGCGGCTATTTCGCCTTCGCTTTGGCCTTCGAACCGCCTTTGCCCATGACGGAAGCGGCGAGCGACGCAGCACCTCGGGCGGCGACCATGACCGCGCCGGCAGCGACGTTGGCCGTCGCCTTGGCCGTGCGCATCGCACTGCCGCTCAGGGAGTCGCTGGAACTCGCGGGCTTCTTCGGCTTTGCGGCTTTCGGCGCGGCTTTCGCTGCGGTCGGCACCACTTTCTTCGGCGCTGCCTTGCCGAAGGCCGGCTTGGTGTCCTTCGAACGGGCTGTCATCGCCGGGCCGGCGCCGGCCTTGGATTGGGTCGCCTTGCCCTTGGCGGGCGCGGGCTTTCTTGCCTTGGTTGCCATTGGACCGAATCCCTCTTCTGGCACAATTGCCGTGTCGGGATAACGGCCTGAAAGTCTTAAGGTTCCCCTTGCGCAATCCGTCGAATCAAGCGGAAAGGCCGATCACCAGATCGGCAGCCCGGCGCCGCGCGAGCACGCGTTCGATGTTGGGCAGGTCGTTCGACGCGATCCAGGCGCGCGCATCTTCATCGGAGCGGCCATGTCCGTGCCAGCGCTCCATCAGGCGGCGCTCGAGCTCGTTGCGCGGCACGTCGACGAAGATCGAGAAATCGAACAGCGGCGCCAGCCGCGACCATGGCTCCTCGTCGAGCAGCAGGTAGTTGCCCTCGACC
>NZ_RZOM01000106.1:0-9515 GCF_003999175.1 Mesorhizobium sp. M7A.F.Ca.ET.027.03.2.1
ACGGTACCATCAGCGGTCCGAAGGTGAGATTGAAGAACGGCGCGCCGACCGAGATCTTGTCGGCTGAAAAGGCTTCGACGGCGAGCGGATAGAGTGTGCCGACGAGGACGGTCGCCGTCGCCGTCGTCAGGAACAGATTGTTGAGGACCAGCGCCCCTTCTCGGGAAATCGGCTGGAACAGGCCGCCGGTCGTCAGCCGGGAAGCGCGCAGCGCAAACAGCGCCAGCGAGCCGCCGATAAACAGCGTCAGTATGCACAGGATAAACACGCCGCGCGTCGGATCGGTGGCAAAGGCGTGCACCGAGGTCAGCACGCCTGAACGCACGAGGAAGGTGCCGAGCAGCGACAGCGAAAAGGTCAGGATGGCGAGCAGCAGCGTCCAGATCTTCAGCGCCGAGCGCTTCTCCATGACGATGGCCGAATGCAGCAGCGCTGTGCCCGCCAGCCACGGCATGAAGGAGGCGTTCTCGACCGGATCCCAGAACCAGAAACCGCCCCAGCCAAGTTCATAGTAGGCCCAGTACGATCCCATGGCGATGCCGCCGGTCAGGAACATCCAGGCGACCAGCGTCCACGGCCGCACCCAGCGCGCCCAGGACGCGTCGATGCGGCCTTCGATGAGGGCGGCGACCGAGAAGGAAAAACAGATCGAGAAGCCGACATAGCCGAGATAGAGGAACGGTGGGTGGATGGCGAGGCCGAGATCCTGCAGGATCGGGTTGAGATCGCGGCCTTCGATCGGCGCCGGATTGAGCCGGATGAACGGATTGGATGTCGCCAGGATGAAGAGGAAGAAGGCGGCGCCGATGGCGCCTTGCACCGCAAGCACATTGGCGCGCAGCGTCGCCGGCAGGTTGGAGCCGAAAGCGGCGACGAGCGCGCCGAAGAAGGTCAGGATCAACACCCAAAGCAGCATCGAGCCTTCATGATTGCCCCAGGTTCCGGTGATCTTGTAGATCAACGGCTGCAAGGAATGTGAGTTTTCCCACACGCTTGCCACCGAGAAATCGGAGCTTGCATAGGCACTCGCCAACGCTGCGAAAGACAGCGCCGTCAGGGCAAAGCCGGTCACCGCGACCGGACCGCCGACGGCCATGAGGCGCTGGTTGTTCAGGCGCGCGCCAAACAGCGGCACCACCGTCTGCACCAGCGAAAGCGCAAACGCCAGGACGAGGGCGAAATGTCCGGTTTCAACCATGCCCGTGATCCATTGTCGCTCTCCTGCCGGAGCTATTCACTCTTGTTCTCCTGCCAGACGCCCTTGGCCTTGAGGCCGTCCGCAACCTCCTTGGGCATGTAGCGCTCATCATGCTTGGCCAGCACGCTATCGGCAACAAAAACCCCGTCCGGGCCGAAAGTACCCTCGGTGATGACGCCCTGCTCTTCGCGGAAAAGGTCGGGCAGGATGCCGGTGTAGGTGACCTTGACCGATTTGTGCGTGTCGGTCACCGAAAAGCCGACCGTGGCCCCCTGCCCGCGCTGGATCGTGCCTTTTTCGACCAATCCACCCAACCGGATGCGCTGGCCAGGCTGGACACTGGCGGTGGTGAGATCGGCCGGCATGTAGAAAAAGGAGGCCTTCTGGCCAAGCGCGTAAAAAGTCAGCCCGGTCGCGGCACCCAGGAAGACCAGCCCGCCCGCGATCACCGACAATCGTTTCTGCTTGCGCGTCATGTCTTGTTCTACTCCGTCGCCGCAAGGCCAAGCGAAGCGGCAAAGGCGGTGAATTTCTTCGCCTGCTCACTGTCGGCTCCAAAGACGGCGATGGCGCGACCGAGCGCCTCACGCGCCTGATCGGCTTTGCCGAGCACGACATAGGAACGAACGAGCCGCATCCATCCTTCCGGATCACGCGGATTTTGCCGCAGTTTGTCGTCGAGGCCGGCGACCATCGTGTTGATCATGGTCTCCCGATCCTGCGGCGACATCGAGGATGCGGCGTCGAAATCGCCGGCATCGGGACCGTTGGTGGCGCCGGAAGCGACGTCGGAGCCTCCGGATTTGGCGAGCGCCTGCTCGACGGCACCGCGCCATGGCGAGTCCGGCGGCAATCTGCCCAGCATCGCCTGCCATGCCGTGGTCGCTTCCTTGGCGCGCCCCTCCTGCGCCAACGCCATGGCCAGGTAGAAACTCGCCTTCGCGTTGGCCGGATCGAGCTTCAGGGCTGCCTCGAAAGCATCCTGGGCATCGGCCGAGACAATGCCGCCTGCCGCGCTGGCGATCGCCTCGCCGAGACCGGCCTGGCGAACGGCGCTGTCGCCATCGAGCCGAATGGCGTTGCGATAGGCTCCCGCCGCGTCGGAAAAGCGCTGCATGCGCAGATAGACCGGTGCCAGCACGTCCCAGCCCCTGCCGTCAGTGGGATTGGCGGCCAGATGGGCTTCGGCCCGCGCCACCAGCTCGTCGACCGAACTGTCGGCGGGATTCTTGGCCAACCGCTCGCTGAGCGGTTGCGACGGCAGGTCAGGAGAGCCAAGCTGGACATAGAGCCCCCAACTGACCAGCGGCACCGCCAGCACGGCTACGGTTGCCACCAGCCTTGCCGTGATCGACGCTCGGCCAGGGTTTGCGCCGCCGGCGGTACCCGCATTGTCAAGGCGAAGGATGCGGCGAGCGATCTCGGCGCGGGCCTCGGCGGCTTCGGCCGGCTGGATCAAGCCACGCGCGGCGTCGCGGTCAAGCTCGGACAATTGGTCCCGATAGACTTCGAGATCATGTTCGCCGCTCGACGACCCGCCCTTGGCGCTGGCGGCCAGCGGCAGCAGCACCGCCAGGCTTGCACCCAGCGTGAGAATGGCGGCTATGACCCAGAACAGCATGGTTCTTCCAATACCGGCAGAGCTCTGCCGTGCCAACAGATGCATGCTGCGACGCTTTGACGACGCCAGCCGCCAATCGTCGGCAGACGGTCGTCAGGTCAGCGGCGTCCAGCTGCCATCGGCGTTGCGGCAAGCGGTTCCACGCGCCGTGACCCCGGCGCCGGCGGAAAACACCGTCTGCGTGTACTGGCGGCAGTCCTGCGAACCGACGCGGTACGGCTGGGCCGGAACCACCTCGCCGTAGCGCGAAGCCTGAGCGCCTTTCCACGTCACCTTCTGGCCGCTGGTCGTATATTCCAGCGCCTTGTATTCAGCCTCGAGCGCGCTGCGCTTCTCGGTCTCGCTGAGGCCGTTGCCGATCGTCCCGCTGATGAGGCCGCCGCCCATCGCCGAAATGATCGTCGTGGTCACCTTGCCGCTTGAAGGAGGTGTCGAGGCCGGTGTCACTGCTATGGCTGGACCCTTGCCGCTCAAGGTGGTGCAGCCGGAAACGGCCAGCAATGCGGAAACGAGAGCGACGCGAATCTTCATGCCAACAACCGATTTTCTTGAGTGGGAGCCTGCCATGGATGCGCCGGGGGCCGCGTCATCGGAGAAGTTGGCGTGGCCATAGTATTGATATTTGTCGGAAATTTGGCCGTTGGCAGCTGCGAGACCAATCGACATGCCGCCAATAACATCTCCCGTCCCTCTATGTCGATTGGCCCTGGTGAACATCACTGAAGGCTCCGCAATCGCACCACCGCCTTCAATCCGCCCATACCGGACCGTTCGAGCGCCAGAACGCCTCCATACTCGTTGACGAGGTCTGCGACAATGGCCAGCCCCAGACCTGTTCCGGGCTTTGTCTCGTCCAGACGCCGTCCTCGCTTCAGCGCCTCGCGCGCCTTGTCCTCGGGAATGCCCGGACCGTCATCCTCTATGCTGATCTCGAACAGGCCGGCCGGGTCGTCCTTGCCGGTCAAGGGCACGACCGAAACCTGCACCGCGCTCTTTGCCCATTTCATCGCGTTTTCAAGGAGATTGCCCAGCAATTCCTCAAGATCCTCGCGCTCGCCGGCGAAGACGATTTCGGCCGCCGGCAGCGACAGCGACAGATTTGTCTGCGGATTGAGCTTCTGCAGAACCCGCACCATGCGCTGCACCAGCGGCGTCACCGGCGTGCGGTAGACGACGCTGTCGCGCTGTGCCGCGACGCGGGCGCGCTGGAGATAGTGTTCGACCTGCTTCTGCATGGAAGCGGCCTGTTCGGCGATCAGCTGCCCCTTGGCGCCGCCGAGCGCGCGGCCCTCGTTGAGCAGTACCGCCAGCGGCGTCTTCAGCGAATGGGCGAGATTGCCGACCTGTGTTCGCGACCGCTCGACGATGCGCCTGTTGTTTTCGATCAACGCATTGGTTTCATTGGCAAGCGGTTCGATCTCGGCCGGGAAGCGGCCGTCGAGCCTCTGGGCGGTGCCTTCGCGCACCATGGCGAGCGCGTTCCTGACCCGGCGCAGCGGCTGCAGGCCGAGCAGGATGGCGATCGCGTTGATGGCGATCATGCCGACGCCGAACAGGCTGAGATAGGTCAGCAGGCGGCGCTGGAAGGTAGCGATTTCCTGTTCAAGTTCGCTCTGGTTGCCCATGACGCGGAAACGCGCGGCCCGGTTCTTGGCGTCGAGAACGAATTCGCTCTCGAAAACTTCGAGTTGTTCGCCGTCGATGCCTTCGGCTGCGTAGCTGCGCTGAAAACTGGCATTGAACGGCACCTCGGCAACGCTCGGTGATGGGATCGTCGTGGTCATCGACGACGAGTGGAGATCGCCATGCACGCCCTCCGAAGCGGGCTCGACCGACCAGTACCAGCCCGAATTCGGCTCCGAGAACCGAAGGTCGCCGAGGTCTGGCGCGCCAGTCAGCGCCCCGCTGTCGGAGATGCCGATCGAACCGATCAGGTTGAACAGATGCGCCGAAAGCAGGCTGTCGAAGCCGCGCTCGCTGGCCTGGCGGTATAGGGTGGTGATCAAGGTGAAGATGACAACGAGCGTCACGATCGCCCAGACCGTGGAAAAGGCGATAACGCGGAACGTCAGCGAACGCGGCCACGAACGCAGCGAAAGCGGCGTCCTTGCGGTTGGTTTGAGCGGTTCCGAGTTACGCCTCCGGCTCACGCATGCGGTAGCCCATGCCGCGCACGGTTTCGATCATGTCGATGCCCATCTTCTTGCGCAGCCGCCCGACAAACACCTCGATGGTGTTGGAATCGCGGTCGAAATCCTGATCGTAGAGATGCTCGACCAGTTCGGTCCGCGAGACCACTTCGCCCATATGGTGCATCAGATAGGCGAGCAGGCGGAATTCGTGCGACGTCAGTTTCAGCGGCACGCCGTCGACACCGGCCTTGGAGGCCTTGGTGTCGAGACGCAGCGGCCCGCAGATCAGTTCGGACGAGGCATGGCCGGCTGCTCGCCGGATCAGGGCTCGTAACCTCGCCAGCACCTCCTCGATGTGGAACGGCTTGGTGACGTAGTCATCGGCGCCGGCATCGATGCCGGAGACCTTGTCGCTCCAGCGGTCGCGCGCCGTCAGGATCAGCACCGGCATCTTGCGGCCGCCGCGCCGCCAGCGCTCGACCACACTTATGCCGTCCATCTGCGGCAGGCCGATATCGAGCACGACCGCGTCATAGGGCTCCGTGTCGCCAAGGAAATGCCCTTCCTCGCCGTCGAAGGCGCGGTCGACGACATAGCCGGCATCGACCAGCGCATCCGATATCTGCCGATTGAGATCCTTGTCATCTTCGACGACGAGTACGCGCATGCGGAGTTCGATACCTGTTGAAGAGCTTTGTCAGATTGAAGGGCTTTGTCAGATTGAAGACTGGGGCAGATATAGGCCGATTCCGGCGGTCTGGGAAACTGAAGGTCTATAAGTTGGAAAAATGGGTCAGTTCAGCGGAACGACGATCTCGGAACGGCGCGGACGTTGTCCGTCCTTGCCTGGAACGAGCACCACGATAACACAGACAGGCTGACCGCCGCGCGTCGATTGCGAGGCCTTGGCCAGCGTTCCGCCATTCTGCTCGGCCACCTGCTGGCCGATGGCGTAGCAATCGGACGCCGCCAGTATGATCGGACTGGCCAGGTTGGGCGGCGCGATGACCGGTATCGCCATCGCCTGCGACGCGAACAGCCCGGCAGCACAAAGCGCCAGTGTCGCAATTCGGAAGTGGGAGCGAAGCGTTTTCATGACCGGCGTTGTAACGCATCGGTGCTGAACGTGAAATGAACGGTGAACGCCGCTGAAAACATCCTCGCCACACCCCTGCAACGCGAGACAATCAACCTGGAATTTCACCGCCTCGAACAGGTGAAATCCCGCGAAAGTCCAGTCTAGACTCGGTTTTGACCATATTGAAAGCGCATCAGGCATTTTCCTGCGTTATCGCGCGAAAACGCAGCAGCCCGTGATGGACGAGCAGATCCTCGTCAGGGCGGGCTTCGGCGAATTCCAGCGACAGTCGTGTCTGGCCGCGAGGGCCAATCACCAATGCTGCGTCGGCAAGGCGCGCCTGGATGGCGGCCATGATGGCAAGCGTTTCGGCGTCGCCATGGGCTTTCGACCAGACATGCAGCGTAATCAACTGATCGTCGGTGTTCTCGGTGCTCGTATCCCAGTCAAAAGCGGAGGTCTGGCCGCAGGTCACGTACGGAAAAGCGGCATTGTCGGTTGGCCGTTCGAGCAGTCCGGCGCCGCCCAGCAAGGCCGACAGCGATGCATCGCTTTTCAGCCTGAGAAACAGTGCCTGCTGTAAATCGTCTGGCGCGGTCATCGTCTTTCCTCCAGTTCCTGCGCTGCCGATTATTGCTTTTCGGAAGCTGTCCGCGTTCTGCGTGTTCTGACAGATATAGCCATTCGACGCGCGGAGGCGATGGCGATTCGTCATCGGAATGATGGATGCCGATGATCTCGAAAGGGCGACTTTGCCAACACCATCGTCCGCGGGCACCGCGCCGCGAACATGGACTCTCGATTCCTGGTTACATATTCTCGCTACAGGGTCGCATGACGATCCACGAAGCAATTTCGGAAGCTGATGATGCTCGATGCAGAAAAGACCAGGGCTGCCTCGCGGTTGTTGGTAGGCCACTGGGACCAGGGCACCCGTCTCGGCGCCATACCTGAGGCGTTGCGCCCACAAACACGGCTCGAAGGTTACGCCATCCAGTCGCATGTCCTGGATCGCTTGGCGGCCTCGCTTTTCGGCTGGAAGATTGCCGCGACCAGTCTGGCCGGACAAAGGCACATCAATGTCGACGGCCCGATGGCCGGACGTCTCCTGGCCGAAAAAGCGGTGGAGGTCGGCGGGACCGTTTCCCTGGCGACGAGCAAGATGCGCGTGGCCGAGATCGAGTTCGCTTTCCGATTCGGACGCGAACTGCCGCCTCGTCCGGCACCCTATGAAATCGCTGAAGTGATGAAAGCCGTGGCGACCTTGCACCCGGCGATCGAAATTCCGGACTCACGCTATGACGATTTCTGCGCCGTCGGGGCGCCGCAGCTCATTGCGGACAATGCCTGCGCCAATCTGTTTGTCATCGGCGAGGCGGCGGAAGACGACTGGCGCGGCGTGGATCTTGCAAAACACCCCGTGGTCGCGTCCGTTTCCGAAAGGTCGCAACATAGCGGATCGGGAGCGGCCGTGTTGGGCGACCCTCGCATCGCGCTCACCTGGCTCGTCAACGAGCTGTCGGGCCTGGGCATAGCGCTCCAACCGGGACAGGTGGTGATTACAGGCACCTGCGTGACGCCGATAAGCGTCGAGGCAGGCGACGAAGTCACCGGCGATCTCGGCCGGTTTGGCCGCGTCTCTGTGCGGTTTGTCTAGGCTCCGCGCTGCCTGGCCACGAAACTGCGCACCGCCAGCACCAGCACGGTGATGATGATCAGGATCACCGAGAGCGCGGCGATCGCCGGGTCGATGTTGTCGCGCAGGCCCATCCACATCAGCCTCGGCAGGGTGATGGCGTTGACCGAGGTGATGAACAGGGTGACGCCGATTTCTTCCCACGACAGCACGAAGGAGAGCAGTGCCGCTGTGATGATGCCGAACTTGATGTTGGGCATGATGATGCGGGTGGCGCGCTCCCACACAGTGGCCCCTAAGCCCCGCGCGGCAAGGTCGATGCGCCGGTCGAGCTGGCTGAGCGAGACCAGCATCAGCACGGTGGCGAAGGGCACCGTCATCACCGAATGCGCCATGGCGACGCCGAGCCATGTGTCATAGCCGAAGAACGTGCTGAAGCCCGAGATCGAGGTCAGCAGGAAGTAGAGCGTGATCGCCGAGACCACCGGCGGCACCACCATCGGCAGTAGCACGAAGCCGACCAGGGCCGCGGTGAAGCGGGGCTGGAACATCCAGACGCCGAGGCTGAAGCACAGCGCGAGCACGGTTGAAAAGGCGCTGCTGACGACACCGATGCGGATCGAGAGCAGGATCGATTGGAGCCAGCGCGGGTCCTCGACCAGCGCCCGGTAGTGGCGCAGCGACAGTTCGCCCGACGGCATCGCCAGCATGCGGCTCGGCGTCAGCGACACCGGTATGACCGCGAGCAGCGGCATCAGCAGGAACAGCGCCACGAAGGCGGCGATGATCAGCGAAACGGGACCGGGGCGGTAGGTCGGCATCAGATCAACTGCTTCGGTCTGACATATCGGAACAAAAGCGTCATCAGCGCGCCGACGAACAGCACCAGCACGACGCTGATCGCCGCACCCAGGCCCCAGTCCGGGCTCTGGAAGATCCTGAGATAGATCAGCTCGGCGATCATGACGCTGCGGCCGCCACCGAGGATCGCCGGCGTGACGAAGAAGCCGAGCGAAAAGACGAACACGATCATCGCCGCGCCGATGATGCCGGAGCGCGTCATCGGCACGAACACCGTCCAGAAGGTGCGCATGCGGCTGGAGCCGAGCCCGCGCGCGGCCAGGAGCACGCGGTCGTCGAGACTGCGCATGGCCGATGCCAGCGGGAAGACGGCGAAAGGAATGAGGAAATGCGTCATGCCGACGATGACGCCGAATTCGTTGCGCACCAGCGCCAGCGGTTCGGAAATGAAGCCGATCGCCTGCAGCCAGCTGTTGATCAGGCCGCGATTGGAGAGCAGCGCCACCCAGCCGAAAGCACGGGTCAGCACGGAAATCCAGAAGGGAACGAGAATGCAGAACTCGGCGATCAGGCGCTGTGCCGGGGTTCCACGCACCCAGACGACGGTGATGGCGTAGGCAGCGGCCACCGAAACGACGGTGACGACCGCCGCGATGCGCAGCGTGCGGATGAACACCGACTGCACGAGATCGTCGGTGAGCAGCGCCTCATACTGGCCGAGGCCGGGCGTCGGCAGTGTAAAGCTCCATTTGACGACGCCGAGGAATGGCCAGGCATAGGCCAGGACAAGAAACAGGAGCAGCGGCGCCATCAACAGCGCCGCGCCCATCCTGTCGGAGAGATAGGATCTCATGTCGACCCGATTACCCCTGCCCTGATCAGGCCGAGATGATCTTGGTGTATTCGTCGAGCGCCGGCCCGTAGTTCTTGGCGTACCAGTCCATGTCGAGCGCGATCTGCTTCTTCATGTTCTCGGGATCGACCGGGTTGATGCGCTTCTTGTCGGCAGGGATCAGCGCGTCTGCCGCCGGGTTTGCAGGACCTTGGCC
>NZ_RZOM01001070.1:0-2124 GCF_003999175.1 Mesorhizobium sp. M7A.F.Ca.ET.027.03.2.1
TGCTCGCACTGCTCACCGATGCGTCGGGCCAGGTGCCGCCGTTCCTCTTGTCGGCGATCACCTTCTCGATCGGCACCGGGGTCGGGCTCATCGCGCGGCTGTTCATGCCGGCACCCGACAAGAGCCAGAAGATACCGCCGCAGGTGTGGCTGATCGGCATTGCCGGCCTGTTCGGCTACCACTTCTTCTATTTCACCGCGCTGCGCAATGCGCCGGCGGTGGAGGCGAGCCTGATCGCCTATCTGTGGCCGCTGCTGATCGTGCTCGGCTCGGCGCTGATGCCGGGCGAAAAACTGGCGTGGAACCATGTCGTCGGCGCGCTGCTCGGCCTTGCCGGCACCGTGCTGATCGTCACCAAGGGTGGCGGGCTGGCCTTCGACGCCCGCTATTCCTTCGGCTATGCCATGGCTGCCGTCTGCGCCGTCCTGTGGTCGTCCTATTCGTTGTTGTCGCGGCGCTTCCCGTCGGTGCCGACCAGCATCGTCACCTGGTTCTGTGCTGCCACCGCGGTGCTGTCGCTCGCCTGCCACCTGGCGCTGGAACAGACCGTTCTGCCCGTCGGCGCCGGCCAGTGGCTGGCGGTGCTTGGTCTTGGCCTGATGCCGGTGGGCGCTGCCTTCTATGCCTGGGACATCGGCGTCAAGCGCGGCAACATCCAGGTGTTGGGTGCCGCAAGCTACGCCGCACCGCTGTTGTCGACGCTGGTGCTGATCGCGGCCGGCGTCGCCGAGCCGTCGCTGCGCATCCTCGCCGCCTGCGTGCTCATCACCGGCGGCGCGGCGCTCGCCGCAAAATCCCTGTTCCTGCGCAAGCCTGCGGCGACCGAGAGCCGAGCCGGGTCATCCGAAGGCGGAGCCCGGGGCATCCAAAGGCGGAGCCGGGCATGACGATGCCGTTTGCGGGCGGTATCGACGCCAATGCCAACGCGACACTGATTTTTTCGCTGGCGGCGGCGATGATCTATGCGTTCACGCTAGGCATGCCGCCGACGCTCGCCCGCTCGGCGGCAAAGACGCTTGCCGTGGCGATGCTTGCCGTTCTGGGCGGGCTACAGGGCGGCCCGCTGCTGCTGGTCGCCGCGCTCGCCCTCAGCGCCGCTGGCGACGCCTTCCTGTCGCGCGACGGCGAAAAGGCCTTTCTCGGCGGGCTGGCCAGTTTTCTCGTCGCCCACATCGTCTATGTCGCGCTGTTCCTGCGCAGCGGTGGCGGATTGGGAGTGCTTGGCGCCGAGCCGTGGCGCGGTGCGATCGCGCTCGCCATGGCGGTGTTCGTGGTCATCATGCTGGCGGCGCTGTGGCGTCGCGTCGGTCCCGGCCTGCGTATCCCGATCACCGTCTATATCGCCGCCATCCTGGCAATGGGCATCTCGGCGCTGACAACAAGCAATATGTGGGTGATCGGTGGCGCCGTGCTGTTCATGGTATCGGACGGGCTGCTCGCCACCGAGAAATTCCTTGTCGCCGCCATCTCGCCCCACCGCGCCTGGATGCGCCTCGCCGTCTGGGCGCTGTACTACGCCGCCCAGCTCGCGACGACACTTGGGTTCCTGCTAAATTTGGGTTCTTATTGAGTTAGGGTTGTTTCGGCTGCCAGCCGGGTTCGGCCAGCTCAAAGGCGGCAAACTCGAAGCCCGGCGCGACGGTGCAGCCGACCAGCGTCCATTCGCCCAGGCTGCGCGCCGACTGCCACCAGCCTGCCGGCACGACGATCTGAGGCCGCTCACCGGCTGCGAGATCGATGCCGAGGACTTGCTCTACAAGGGCGCTGCCTTCTTCCCACATCGAGAGCGCCAGCGGTGCGCCGGCATGGAAATGCCAGACCTCGGCGGCATCCTTGACCCGGTGCCAGGCCGAAACCTGATGCTCCTCAAGCAGGAAATAGATGGCAGTCGAATGGCCGCGCGCGCCGCCGGTGCCATCGCGAAAGGTCTCGGCATACCAGCCGCCTTCCGGATGCGGCTTCAGCCCGAGCGTCGCGATAATTTCTGCGGAGCTGGTCATGGCGACGACACTACCGGGCCTAGAAATTGTCCTTGCGCTTGCGGATTTCGGCAAAGACCTCGGCGTCCGAAGCTTTCTCCAGCCCCAGATGCTTGCGGATCGCCGGATCGTGCCAGCGCAGGAA
>NZ_RZOM01001071.1:0-2124 GCF_003999175.1 Mesorhizobium sp. M7A.F.Ca.ET.027.03.2.1
GTCGTACATCGGTCCCGGCTCCTCGAAGAGCTTTTCGTATTTGCACAGTGCCGGCGTCTTGCCGAGCGGCACCGAAACACCGTCCCTGAACGCCCATTCGCCACGTTGCGTCGTATCGGCCCGCACATAGCTGGACAACGTAAAGGCCCGGTCGTGCCGCGATTTGTTGGGCGAGGAGCCGTGCACGGTAAGCAGCCCCCATAAAGCAAGGTCGCCCGGCTCCAGCACCAGCGGAACGATGGTCGCCGGGTCGATGCCGACCTTGCGCAACTCTTCTTCGGCGGTCAGGCCCTTCATCAGCTCGCCGGCTCCCTCGTCCGACAGGCCGAGATAGCCGAGCTTGTGGCTGCCGGGCACGACCTGAAGGCAGCCATTGTCCAGCGTCGCCCGATCGACCGCGAGGCCTGTTGTCACGGTGGCGTCGGCGACATTGTCGAAGGCGGCCTGGTTACGGAAGCGCAGATCCTGGTGGAAGCGATAACCCGTGACATTGGCGCCGGGCGGCTTCCAGTGCAGCTGTTGGGCGATCTGCCTTATGTCACGGCCGATCAGGCCCTCGAGCAGCTTCAGATAGTCGGGATTGCGGCGGAATTCTTCGAAATAGGAATTGATCCAGGAAAACCAGTAAGCCTGCAGCACATAGCGTTGGCCAAAGTCCGATTCAGGCAGGATCTGGAAATTCAGGTTGCCGTGCCGGAAGGTGGCGTGATGCTTGAGGCCTTCGGCATAGACCGCATCGGTTTCCTTCTTCAGCCGGATCATCTCGTCGCCGTCGACGAATTGTCGAACGACCGCGTATCCTTCCTCGCGGTACTGCTCCACCGCCTCGCGTGCCTGCCTGTCCGTCAGCATGTCCGTGACAACCCCTGTCTGTGATCCGTGTCGATCGTAACGAAGGGGTTGCCGGCGATAAGCCATGGATTTTGGCATCGACTTTCCCGATTATCGGGAAATTGAGCGGGGCGTCAAAGGTGCATCGGTCGCAATCGGCTGGTCAGATATGTGCTGCGCCGGCAGGCCCTAAAAATAGGTTCGCGGCGCGACAAGGTTCTTCTGCTGGCGAACATAAAAACAATAGAAGCCGAACGCCGCGGCAAACCACATGAAGGCCTCGCCCATGGCCAGCCGGTTGTTGGAATTGGTAAGGATGGTTAGGGCGAAGAAGGCCAGTGTGGAGATGTAGCAGGACCATGCGGCCGGAGCGACAAGCTTGGCTCGCATGGCCAGCAGAACCTGCCTGGCCGACCAGGTGTAGAGAAAGGCAAAGAACGCCAGTCCGACCACCCCATAACGCACGGCAATCTCCAGATAACCATTATGGAAGACGTTGAAGATCATGGGATGATAGGTTCTGTTCTGCCATTCGGTCAGCCAGCTGGAACTGGCTCCGAAGATCGGGTGGCGCTTCCAGATGTTGATCGCATCCGCCCACAGCATCAGCCTCTCCTTGGCTGCAAGCGGAACCGCGTCGCTCGCGATGGCGCGGTCGAATGCGGGGAGGACCCCATGCCTGAACACATCCGGAACCAAGGTTTTGATGAACGTCATGGTGTCGTCGGCGGTGGACGAGAAGATGTTGTGTGCCGCGACAATGCCGGCCGCCACGATCACCAGCACGCCACCCGAAACCAACAGTTCGCGGCGATGGCCTCTCGCCAGGGTCATGACCGCCAACAAGAGCAGAGCGAGCGCAAGCGCAAGCCACACTCCCTTTGAGCGCATCTCGATGATATTGACGAGGGCAAGCAGCAGGACGGCTGTCGACAGGGCCCAATGCAGGTTCTTGGTTGCTTTCCCGAGATCCGTTCTCTGCGCCGAGTAGGCCATGAATTGCAGCGTGCAGAGGAAGATGAAACCGGCCGCCACCGACGCGTGGATGGGATTGTTGAAAAGCCACGGGGCCGGTTGGACGCCTTGAAACATGTCCGAATAGAAGGTGTCCGCCGCCAGGAAGACGAGACTGAGGATCATGAACCAGAGCACGAGCCGTGCGGGCTGCCTGACAAACAGCAGAAACGCGAAGCCGGTCGTCGCGTAGAACAGCGGAAACATGTAAATGCCTTCGGCGCCACCCAACTGGCGGGTGCCGAAATAGACGATCGCCAGTCGGATGAAGACGTAGAG
>NZ_RZOM01001072.1:0-2121 GCF_003999175.1 Mesorhizobium sp. M7A.F.Ca.ET.027.03.2.1
CGTAGGAGGCGCGCATGGCGGTGATCAATGAGCCGCTCGACAGCCAGATTTCGTGGCCGGTGCGGATTTCGGAGGTGACCGCGACGAACGGCTTGGCAAGGTCCTCGAAACGAATGCCGGCCATGTGCTCGCGCAGCCTTGCATCGAGCTTCATACCGCCGAACAGGCCGCTGCCGCGCAAATTGAGATCGAGCAGGCCGAAGATGCGGCGCTTGGTCAGGCTGCGGGCGAATTCTTCGAGCTCGTCCAGTTTGCCGGCGAGATAGCAGCCGCCGACCAACGCGCCGATCGAGGTGCCGGCGATCATCGACACTTCGATGCCGGCTTCGTCGAGCGCGCGCAGCACGCCGATATGCGCCCAGCCGCGGGCGCAACCGCCACCCAAGGCGAGCGAAATGGCTGTTTTCTTCTGGGAGTTGGTTTCGGACGCGCCGCCTGACGAGGATAGGCCGTTGGCCTCCCTGACATCTGGTCTGTTACGCAATGACGCCCACTCGAGCATCATGATCTCCCTTGTCCCACGGCTACTATACGAGCGGGCCGTATCGAAATGATGAATCTGTGTGGTTGGTGTCAGGCAGAAGGTTCAAGCTGGTGGTTTCCGATACGTGTTTTCCGTATCGAACAGCGGCTTGCTGCCGTCGCCGGCAAGCGTCCCCTTGCCATCGATCAGCCCCACCGTCCGATAAAAGCATGAACGCCGGCCGGTGTGACAGGTTGCGTCGTGGCCCAACACTTTGACGCGCAACCATATGGCATCCTGGTCACAATCCGTGAGCATCTCGACGACATGCTGAAAATTGCCTGATGTTTCGCCCTTTTTCCAAAGCACGTTGCGCGAGCGCGACCAGTAGTGGGCGATGCCGGTCTCCAGCGTCAGTGCCAGTGCTTGCGCATTCATATGCGCAACCATCAACAGCATGCCGTCTCCGGCATCGGTGACGACGACCGTGACCAGCCCGGCTGCATCGAAGCGCGGCGAGAACACCGCGCCTTCCTCGAGCGCTTTCTTGTCCGACGGAGCTTTTGGAAATTCCAGTGCCGACATCGCCGGTCCATTTTCCTCGTTGACCATGATCTTGTCCGAAAACCGGTCTCCACTTTTCGGGATCATGGTCTGATGGCCGGCGAGGGCCATTCAGATCCCGCCGCCACGCACCATGGTCACGAAACGAACCTGCTCTTCGGGCGTATCCTTGAAGACGCCGGTGAAGGTCGAGGTCAGCGTAGTTGAACCCTGCTTGCGGATGCCGCGCATGGCCATGCACATGTGCTCGGCCTCGATCATGACGGCGACGCCGCGCGGATTGAGCACGTCCTGGATGACGCCGGCGATCTGCGCCGTCAGCGCCTCCTGGGTCTGCAGGCGGTGGGCGAAGATATCGACGACGCGGGCGATCTTGGACAGGCCGACAACCTTGCCATCCGGCAGATAGCCGACATGCGCCTTGCCGATGATCGGCACCATGTGGTGCTCGCAATGCGAATGGAATGTTATGTCCTTGACGATGACCAGGTCGTCGTAGCCGGCGACCTCCTCGAAGGTGCGGCCGAGCTCGTCCGCCGGGCACATGTCGTAGCCGCCGAACATTTCGCGATAGGCCTTTGCCACCCGCTTCGGCGTGTCGATCAGCCCTTCGCGGTCCGGATTGTCGCCGGTCCAGCGCAAAAGCGTGCGCACGGCGGCTTCGACTTCGGCTTCGCTTGGCCGGTCGGTGACCGGCTTTTCCATATAGGCTGACTGTGGCATGAGCTTCTTGATGACGGCATCCATAAAGGCGTCTCCCGTAGTCCCTCTCGGCGGAGGAACGAGTTGAACGGACCACGACCTTTCGGTGTCGGAAACTCGCCCCGTTTCCAGCCCCGTAAGTGGCGTGAACTTCCCGGCAAGGACATTGGCTTTCGTCGTTCTTGTCGATACCGGACTGCCAGCATTATATAAGGTCATAGCGAGCGAAAGGAAGACACGACAGCGGCAATCGCTGTTCGCTTGGCGGCGACGGATTGGAAAATAATGATAAACGAGGTCTACAACGCGAAAATTCTCGGTTTTGCCGGGAACATTGGCCGCATCGGCCGTCTCGATCATCCTGACGCGACCGCCAAGGCTCACTCCAAGCT
>NZ_RZOM01001073.1:0-2121 GCF_003999175.1 Mesorhizobium sp. M7A.F.Ca.ET.027.03.2.1
ACAAACCGAAGCCGCTCATCCATGATGCCAGTCTCTCGCCAAACCATCGCCGGTCCTCCCGGCGGACAAGAAAACTGTCACCCATCTAATCAGTCCATTCTGTTACCTATCTATCCGGTTCGGACAACAACGTCTTTCTCCCCGTCACTATACGGGGAGAAATGCCCGGCAGGGCAATGAGGGGGCGGCGCCGCGATTGACAATGAAGGCGCTTTCCATGGCGTATTGAGATCACGGTCAGGCCGAGTTTTGGTTCGTCCCACACTTTCGGGGCTTGCGCCGCCCCTCATCCGCCTGCCGGCACCTTCTCCCCGTATAGTGACGGGGAGAAGGGTCCTCAATTCCGGTAGGCCGGTTCCTGCTCGTCGAGGATCGCCTTCAACTCGCTGAGATGGCGTTCGGCCTGGCCGGGATAGTCGTCCATCTCGCTCGCGGCCTTTTCGGCGATCGCATCGGAAAGCGTGCGCAGCGGGCGGCCGGTCCACAGCGCCTTGATGTAGGTCTCGGCGGCGCGTTCGAAATAGAACATGCGGTTGAAGGCATCGGCGACCGTGTCGCCGATGACCAGCACGCCGTGATTGCCCATCACCATCACCTTGACCTTGGGATCGACGAGAAGCTGCGAGCAGCGCTCGCCCTCCTCCTCGAAGGCCAGCCCGCCATAATGCGCGTCCACGACATGGCGATTGAAGAACATCGCCGAATTCTGGTCGATCGGCGGCAGTGTCGAGTCAGCGAGCGATGCCAGCACCGTGGCGTGGATCGAGTGCACATGCATGACGCAGCGCGCGTGGCGCACATTGCGATGGATGGCACCATGCAGTCCCCACGCCGTCGGGTCGGGCGCATTGGGGCCGGAGAGCGTTTCTGGATCGTTGGCATCGATCATCAGAAGGTCGCTCGCCTTGATGCGCGAGAAATGCACCTGGTTGGGGTTCATCAGGAACTGTGTGCCGTCGTCATTGACGGCCAGCGAGAAATGATTGGCGACCGCCTCGTGCATATTGAGCCGTGCCGTCCAGCGGAAGGCGCAGGCGAGATCGACGCGCTCCTCATAGAAGGGCAGGTTGGTCAGCGTTTCCTTTTGCAGGCGGGCGATGCTCATCCTAAAATCCTCCGGTTTCGGCAAGAATGCCGTGGCCAGTCGATCCCCGCAACCGGTTTTGGTTGGTGCAGGGATAGCTGTCTCACGCCGCCGTGCTGGCAGCGGCAGCGCCGGCTCGCAGGCCGCCATGCTCGATGATGA
This sequence comes from Mesorhizobium sp. M7A.F.Ca.ET.027.03.2.1, assembly GCF_003999175.1. Lineage (NCBI taxonomy): Bacteria > Pseudomonadati > Pseudomonadota > Alphaproteobacteria > Hyphomicrobiales > Phyllobacteriaceae > Mesorhizobium > Mesorhizobium sp. M7A.F.Ca.ET.027.03.2.1. Next base: position 1,247 of record NZ_RZOM01001073.1, read on the forward strand.
AATCGATCACCTCCTGCAGCCCCTTGCCGCGCGACAGGTCGGTGAAGCCAAACGGCCGTTTTCCGCGCATGCGGCCGGCGTCGCTCTCCATGACATCGAGGTTGACGTTTACGTAAGGAGCAAGATCGCTCTTGTTGATCACCAGGAAATCGGAGCGGGTGATCGCCGGCCCGCCCTTGCGCGGAATCTCCTCGCCCTGGCAAACCGAGATGACATAGAGCGTCAGGTCGGCGAGGTCAGGCGAGAAGGTCGCGGCAAGATTGTCGCCGCCGGATTCGATGAAGACGATTTCGAGATCCGGGAATTTCCTGTTCATCTGGGCGATCGCCTGCAGATTGATCGACGCATCCTCGCGGATGGCGGTGTGCGGGCAGCCGCCGGTCTCGACACCCATGATGCGATCCTCGGGCAGCGCCTGCAGCCGCGCCAGCATCATGGCGTCTTCCTTGGTGTAGATGTCGTTGGTGACGACGGCGATGGAAAACTCGTCGCGCAGCGCCTTGCACAGCTTTTCGGTCAGCGTCGTCTTGCCCGAACCGACCGGGCCGCCAATGCCGACGCGCAGCGGACCATTTGTCTGTGTCATGCGGGAAACTCCGTGATGGCGAGGATGGCAAAGCCGAGCCCGATCGACAGGCACAGCGGCGAATAATAGCGGACATCGAGCCGCGCGAAAGGCTGTTCCGGCGCCAGCCGCCGCCACCATGGCGTGAAGCCGGCTATGCCGCGGCCCAGGAACACCAGACCGATGAGCAGCGAAGTGGCGGCGAGCCCCTGCTTTGGGAAGGGTGAAGCAAAGACGCCTGCGAGCGCCAGCGGCCACAGTGTCGCCAGGCAGAGACACGCGGCAACGGCGAAACTGGCGAACGGCGTCG
>NZ_RZOM01001074.1:0-2118 GCF_003999175.1 Mesorhizobium sp. M7A.F.Ca.ET.027.03.2.1
GCACCGGACTATGGCATCGAGCGCTTCTATTTGCCGGAAGGCGAGGGGATGGCGATCCAGAACGATATGCGGGTGCGGCCATTCGGCATCCGTCTTGCGCTCGCCGGCGACGGCACCGCGCAGATCAAGGCGCTGGTCGACGGCGACAAGACGCTGTTCGAGGAACCACTCTACTAAGTCCCTTATTTCCAGTGGTGTGAAGCATGCCCGTTAACCTGTCGAAGCGTGACGACATCAACCTCGACACTGTTTTCCGCGTCGCCTGGAAGAAGGACACGGTGACGATCGGCGAGAAGGCCTTGCAGCGCATCGCCGAATGCCGCGCTTCGTTTCTGAAGCTGATTGAATCCGATCCGCCACCGGTCATCTATGGCGTCACCACCGCCATGGGGGAATTGGCGAGCCGAAAGCTCGAACCTGACGAGCGTGATCGCCATGCGCGCATCAAGGCGTTTGCCGCCGCCACCTCGTTCGGCGATCCCTTGCCGGATCGCGTAGTCAGGGCAATCGTGCTTGCCCGTCTGACGAATTTCATCGAGGGCAACGCCGCCACAACGCCGCGCATCGCGCTTGCCGTGGCCGCTATGCTCGACGGTGAGCCGATGCCTGTCGTGCCGGCCTCCGGCCAAGGCGGTGCCGGTGAGATCCTGGCGCTCTATCCCTTGTTTGCAGAACTTTCGACGCGCTTCGATCTCGAGGTCAAGGAACGCGGTTCGCTCATCAACGGCTCGCCTTGCGCTGCTGCTCTGGTGGCCGACGCAGCGCTCGCGGCGCGCCGCCGCATCCGCATGGCGCAACAGGTGTTCGCGCTGTCGATCGAGGCGTTTCGTGCCCCGCTCGAACACTATGACGCCGCCCTCGACACGCTCTGGGGCGATGAGCATGAGGCCGCGGCCCTGCAGGGTTTGCGGGAATTTCTGGTTGGCGCCGGCGATGGGCGACGCAATTATCAGGCGCCGGTCAGCTACCGCATCGTGCCGCGCGTCCTCGGCCAGGCGCATCGTGCGCTGTCGTCGACCGAGCAGGCAGCCACTGTGTCGCTGGCCTCTATATCGGACAATCCGGTCTACATCCCGCCCGACGATGCACATCCGCTCGGCCGCTGCATCTCGACCGGCGGCTATCACAACGCCATGGTGACGCCGGCACTGGATGATCTGGCGGCGATATGGGCCGACATCTGCCTGCTTTGTGATCGCCACGCCTCCAAGCTGCTCAACGGCAAGGTGTCGCTGCTGCCCGATCTGCTGATGACCGCACGTCACTCAGCCGACAGCGACGGCCACGGCAATGTCGGCTACGTGCCGATGGCGATCACCGGCTATCTTGAGCAGGCCAAGCTGGCCGCACAGCGCACCTTCATTCCAGGAACGGAATCGGCCGGCGCGGGGCAGGACGATGTCGCCACGACGGCGTTCTTCGCATGGACCAAGGAGGCAACCGCCGGCCGCTGCGTCGATGCCGCCATGGCGATGCTGGCGATGATCGCCTCGCAGGCGCTGCACGTCACCGAACGGACGCCGCCGCCAGCACTGCGCTCCTTCGTCGATCAAATCAGAGCTATCGTGCCGCCTGTCGGCGCCGATCGTGTGCTGGGGCCGGAACTTGCCAGGCTGGCGGAATGGTTCACACAGAAAGTGTTCGAGGCGTAGAGATGCCAACAAGCCGTGGCTGGTGAAATTGGTGCGCCTGAACGGATAAAATTCGAACCGGTCCTCCTTCGCCAAGGCTTCGGAGGACGCTCCTTCGCTCTTCGAGCTTCAGGTGGCCCGCCACCCGAAGCTCGAAGAGAGAAAGGTGGTGCGGACGACGGGAATCGAACCCGTACGATCAGAGATCGAGGGATTTTAAGTCCCTTGCGTCTACCAATTCCGCCACGTCCGCAGGCCAGCCCTTTTCAGACGCCTGACACAGGCCGTCAAGTCGTGTTGTTGAGCGTTCGCCGAACGTGCAAACAGACGGGGCGGCTTGATGATACTGGCGCGATCACGGAATTATCGGCGCGGCGGGTAATGGTAGGATGCCTGTGTGGTGGATTTGATCCGCCAAGGCCGGCGCCTCTCAGGCCCAACCCATTCCCCCCGCCCACTGGGAGCGTCGGCCACCCTTCCATGAAAG
>NZ_RZOM01001075.1:0-2118 GCF_003999175.1 Mesorhizobium sp. M7A.F.Ca.ET.027.03.2.1
CTTCGTCGCCGACAACGCCGCCTTCCAGCGTGCAGCTCTTGGTGTCGGCCAGGCATTTGTCGGCACCGACGATGCCGGCATAGAACGTGCCGGAGGTGGGTCCGGAAACCTTGAAGATGCGCTGGAAAGAAGCGACGACGTCCTTCACGCCAAGATCCTGGCCACTGGAGAACTTGATGCCCTTGCGCAGCTTGAAGGTGAAGGTCTTGCCGTCATTGCTGACCTGCGGCAACGCCTCGGCCAGATCGGGAACGATGGTGAAGCCGTCCATACCCTCGGCCTTGCGGAAGGCTACCAGGCCGTCATAGATCGGCTGGTACATCTGCCAGCCCTGGTCCGTGTAATTGATGTGCGGATCGAGCGTTCCGGCCGCGGAGCGGGCCAGCAGGCGGATGGTGCCGCCTCGGTGCTCCTTGAGATATTCGGCCTGTGCCGGGGCCAGCCATGTACCGGCCAGCAATGCCGCGGCTGTTGCCGCCAGAAGCAGTTTCTTCATGTCTTCATTCCCCTTTTCTTCAATTGTCGTTGTGGTCCAGGAAGTCTCCCACCACCCGCATGCACGCATCTTGCTCTTCGACATGCGGCATGTGGCTGGAATGCTCGAATATCTCCCAGCGAGACCCCTTGATGCCGTCCTTGTAGGGCTGCACGGTCGCGGGCGTGGCCTCGTCGTGACGTCCGGAGATGATCAGGGTGGGAACATCGATGGCCGGCAGACGGTCGACGATGCTCCAGTTCTTCAGCGTTCCGATGACGTGGAACTCGTTTGGCCCATTCATCAGATTATAGACGGTCGGATTGCGCACGACCTGGGCGAAACTTTCCGTGACTTCGGACGGGAAAGGCACGACCTGGCAGACATGCCGCTCGTAGAACACCATCGTCGCCGCCTGGTACGCCGCATCGTTTGTCGTGCCGGCCTGCTCGTGTCGGGTCAGTGTCTCCTGCACGTCCGCGGGTAGGTCCGCACGCAACCGGTTGGCCTCTTCGACCCACAGTTTCATGGAAGCCGGCGAGTTGGCGATGGTCAGCGACTTCAGGCCCTGCGGCCGCGTCACGGCATATTCGGCGCCCAGCATGCCGCCCCAGCTCTGGCCGAGGACGTGGAAGCCCGTCCGAATGCCGAGATGGTCGACCAGGTTTTCAAGCTCGTCGATGAACAGCCCAGGTGTCCAGAAATCGGCGCCTTTCTCAGGCAGCAAGGTGGAATTGCCGCAGCCCAACTGGTCGTAGTGGATGACGGCGCGATCCCTTCGCGCAAGAAGCTTGTAGGCATCGACATAGTTGTGAGCGACGCCCGGGCCGCCATGCAGGATCACCACAGGCGCCTTTTCGCCACCGAGTTCGCCACTGACCCGATACCAGGTCTCGTAGGCGTCGAAAGCGGCCCGTCCTTCCATGCCTATGATCTCAGATGACATCCCAGTTCCCAGTGCGGTTGAAGGCATCTTGTATTTGTCCGTGACGGCAGGCGCCCTAACTCATGTTGCGGGTGACCTGCACCCACTCTTCCAGCATCTGCACGCCAAATGCCGTGGCGCCTTGCCTGCCCAGAGGCCGATCGGTGTCGGTCAGTTCCTTGCTGGCGATGTCGAGATGCACCCAGGGGCGGTCTTCCGTGAAATGACGCAGGAAGGCCGCCGCATAGGGAGCGTCGCCGTCTTCCATGTCCTTGGCATGATGCCTGAGGTCCGCGAACGGCGATTGCAGACCCTCATCATAGGCCCGGTCGAGCGGCAGCCGCCAAAACCGCTCGCCGACCGTTTCTCCGGCCGCGATCATCTGTGAAGCGATGGCATCGTCGGTGCTGAATAGGCCTGCGAATATCGACCCCAGGCCACGCGTCACCGAATAGGTCAGCGTCGCCAGATCGACGATCACCGAAGGGTTGAAGCGCGTGGCTGCATAGTAGAGGCAGTCGGCCAGAAGCAGGCGTCCCTCCGCATCCGTGTCGAACACTTCCACTGTCTGTCCCGAGGCCGTGGTGATGATGTCGCGCGGTTTGAGCGCGGTGCCCGATGGCATGTTCTCGGCGATGCCGAGAACACCGACAACGTGTACCGGGCTGCCTTGCCGGGCGAGCGCGATCAGCAGGCCGACCACAGCGGCCGCTCCGCC
>NZ_RZOM01001076.1:0-2113 GCF_003999175.1 Mesorhizobium sp. M7A.F.Ca.ET.027.03.2.1
AAAAGGCCCTTGGCAAGAATGCGCCCCATGGTGATGTCCATGCCGACGAGTTCGCCGGCATCGTTCTCGAAGTGCCACGGCGCGTTGGTGCTGCCGGTGCCGACGATCAGCTTGCCGCGATCGAGCACGGTGCGCAGCAGGCTGTCGGGTGCTGCCTGAGCAGCGGCCTTCTGGGCATCGACGGCTACCGCCGCACCCACGACGCCGGCCGTGGCCAGTCCCGCCATTCCCAATTTCAGAAAATCACGTCTTCCGGATGTGTCGTTCACGGCGACCTCCTTTCGTTTGTGTTCCCCTTGCACAGGCAATACACGCGTCAGTGACGTCGAAGCGATTGTCTCTTACAAGAGACGTGTGTATCCTGTACAGGACAGATACTAACACCGGGAATCAACAATGCAAGATGGCAATGCCTCGGCACTTTCAGCCGGCGAGAAGATTTCGGGCTCCCGTGAAAAGGGGCTCAACCGGGTGCTCGAGATTCTGGAGTTTCTTCACACGACCCAGCGCGCGATCGGCATTGGCGACCTTGCCAAGGGCGTGAACGCGCCCCGTTCGACGATCTATACGCTGGTGCGGTCGCTGGTCGATGCGGGACTGCTGGAAATGGAAGGCGACGGCAATCGCGTCTATTTCGGCAAGAAGCTCTATCTCTACGGAATGGACTATGTGCGGGGCAACGACCTGTTGAGGCGGGGGCGCCAGGAGGTCGACAATCTGTCGCGCGAGACCGGCGAGACTTCCGAACTGTGCATGCTGCAGAGCGGCCGCTATACGATCGTCCATGCGAGTCCCGGCACCAGGCCGTTCCGCATCAGTTCCGCCACCGGCTTGCAGATACCGCTGCCCTGGACGGCCTCGGGGCGGCTGCTTCTGGCTGGGCTGGAGAAGGCTGAGATCGAAGACATGGTGTCAAACGACGATCTCGTGCTGCCCGACGGGCGCAAACTGCGGCTCGACGATTTCGTCGCCGACATCGCAAAAGCGCGGATCACCGGCTATTGCGTCACTTCGGGCCTTGTCGATGCCTATACCAAGTGCCTTGCCGCGCCGGTGTTTTCAGCGCCGGGCAAGGTCGAGGCGACGATGTGCCTGGTGGTCCCCATCGATACATCCGAGGGGCGGACCGGCGAACTTATCGGCCTGCTGCGTGATCGTGCCGCGAAGCTTTCGATCGCCGGGTAGCGCGAGCGAGCGAACGCCAACTCACGCAATGATGTCGGGAATGATCTTGTCTTCCAGCGCCATCAGCCGGTCCTTCAGGAACAGCTTCTTCTTCTTCATGCGCTGGATCTGCAGCGGATCGCAGGCCATGGCGATCATCGCGTTGATGGCCGCATCGAAATCGGCGTGTTCCTGCTTCAGGCGGGAAAATTCTAGGCGAATATCGGCCTGTTCCTGATCGGACATTCTCTACCGTCTGCACGTCTGCGGCGCCCAAAACTGGGCCTGATTGGGCGGGACCGGGTGTTTTGTCACCGGCGTGCAGCCCATATCACATTTCAAGGTGTCGTGGAATGCTACCACGGATCATTCGACATCGCGGCCGGATGGTGGCACAGTGTCATTGTGCCGTCACAGAAGCGAACCTGCGGTGGACGCGCCGTGACGGTTGCAATCGAGGAAAACCATGAAAGGGAGAACCAATCATGTCTCTTGCATCCCATCTTGATGAGTTGCAGCGGAAACACGGCGACATCGAACGTGAAATCGATGACGCGATGAATCATCCATCGGTCGACGACCTCGAAATCGTGAATCTCAAGCGACGCAAGCTGGCACTCAAGGACGAGATTGAAAAACTAAGAGGCAAACCGACCACGCATTGACGCCCTCCTGACATAGCCGCCCAATATCCGCGGCCTCTTTTCCCGGCGGCGCCCCGCCGCCGGCGTGGAGGGTTTTGATTTTCCAGCACCGGTCTGTCAGCCGAAGCTGAACTTGCACCCGGCTCAATCTCCGCTTCGACCGTCGCCCGTTTCGCCAGATCATCGATTGTTTCTGGTCGCCGGCGGCGGGCGATTCCGGCCAGTGGCGACCTGTCGCCATTGACAAGCCATCTTTGCTCCTCCACCTCATGCCCGGACCTCAGCGCATCGGCCCGGGGCGTCGT
>NZ_RZOM01001077.1:0-2108 GCF_003999175.1 Mesorhizobium sp. M7A.F.Ca.ET.027.03.2.1
GGTCATGACGCCGCGCGCTCTATGGCGTCGGCAAGATGAACCGGCAATGCCTACCAGGACCGCACCGACCGCTTCGCCGGCATGCTGATGCGGCAGGCAGCGTGGCCGGCCGCAATCGTGGTGGCGGCAAATATCCTTGCGCCGCTGGCTGCCTCGACGCGCGGCGGCTTCGAGACTTTGCCGGCGGCCGTTGCGCTGTCGATCACAGCCGCGAGCGCTGTCGCCGTTCTGGCGCTGTCGGCATTGCTGGCATTCGACGCTCTGTTGTTCCGGGTCATGGCTGGCCATGATGACGAAGCTTCCGGCGGTGCCGCGGTGGACGACATGCTGGCGCGCATGCGCCTGAAAACGGCCCCGCCCGCGACACGCTCGCTCGATGACCGCATTGCTGGCACGCGTCGCCTACTGTTCAAGCAGCGCGCCGCCCTGGCTCTGTTTGCCGCAGCACTTCTGGCGTCAGGGTTTTGGGCGCCGCGATGAACAGGCTTTCGCTCAAGACCTTCACCTTGCTGCAGACGGTAACCTCCGTCGGCCTCTCGGCGCTGGCCCGGATGGTGACGGGCGTGCGTCCGATCTGGAACGGCAGCCTGCCCTCCGACCGCCAGCGCATCTATTTCGCCAACCACACCAGCCATGGCGACTTTATCCTGCTGTCGGCCTGTCTCAGCGAAAGCGAGCGCGCGATCACCCATGCTGTTGCCGCAGGCGAATATTGGGGGAAGTCGCGGCTGCGCCGCTTCATCGCGCAGGACATGCTGTCGTCGGTGCTCATCAACCGGCAGTGGACGAGACCTGAGGAAAACCCGATCGAGATCATGCTGTCGGTTCTCGACCAGGGCCACTCGCTGATCCTGTTTCCCGAAGGCACACGCAACATGACCGAACAGCCGCTGCTGGCATTCCGCTCCGGGCTCTACAATCTGTCGACGGCGCGGCCTCAGGTCGAGCTGATCCCGTGCTGGATCGAGAACATGTCGCGCGTGCTGCCCAAGGGCCAGTTCCTGCCGGTGCCGCTGCTGTGCCGCGTCGTCTTCGGCGCACCGGTGGCGATCGGTCCGGGCGAAGAACGCCGCGCCTTCCTCGAACGCGCCCACGCCGCGCTTCTGGCGCTCAACCCGCGTCCCGAGCGAGACGATTGATGCGCCACGAAATCTCCATCCTGATCATCGGCCTGCTGGCGGTTTTGACCACCGCCAGCATCGTCGCCACCATACTTTCGGCGCGAGCGCCGAAGCCGCTTAGTTCGACGCTGGTCAATCTCAGCCAGCGGATCAACGCCTGGTGGGTGATGGTGGCGCTGATGACGGTCGCCTTCTTCTTCGGGCGTTACGGGATGACCATCCTGTTCGCTCTGATCTCCTTCGCCGCGCTGCGCGAATTCGTGACGCTGACGCACACCCGCCGCAGCGACCATTGGGTGCTGCTCGGCATGTTCGGCATCATCATACCGTTTCAATACTGGCTGGTGTGGACCGCCTGGTACGGGCTCTTCGTCATCTTCATTCCGGTCTATTGCTTCCTGTTGATGCCGGCCATCACGGCGCTGCATGGCGACACCGAACGCTTCCTCGAGCGCATCGCCGCGCAGCAATGGGCGGTGATGATCTCGGTCTATTGTGTCAGCCATGTGCCTGCCCTGCTGACACTCGAGGTGCCGGGCTTCGAAGGCCGCACCCTGCTGCTGATCGCGTTCCTGATCATCGTCGTGCAAGGCAGCGACGTGCTGCAATACATCTTCGGCAAGCTGTTTGGAAAACACCGTTTTTCGCCGAACGTCTCGCCTTCGAAAACCTGGGAAGGGCTGATCGGCGGACTGGTGTCGGCGAGCCTGCTCGGCGCGCTGCTATCGTTCGTGACACCCTTCTCGCCGCTGCAGGCAGCAGCCGTGGCCTTCGTCGCCTGCTCGATGGGATTTCTCGGCGGGCTGGTCGCCTCGGCCATCAAGCGCGATCAGGGCGTCAAGGACTGGGGCCATCTGATCGAAGGCCATGGCGGCATGATGGACCGCACCGACAGCCTGGTCTTCGCCGCCCCGGTGTTCTTCCACATCGTGCGCTATTTCTGGACGGTCTGAGCCGGCGGCCTGTTGCAAGAGCGGTTCATTGGCG
>NZ_RZOM01001078.1:0-2105 GCF_003999175.1 Mesorhizobium sp. M7A.F.Ca.ET.027.03.2.1
CTTCTGCTCGATACGAATGTCCTGTCTGAAGTGACACGACCGGCGCCGGACGCACGCGTTCTGAACTGGCTGGATCGGCTTGATGAGGACCGCTCCTTCATCAGCGTCGTGTCGATCGCCGAGATCCGGCGCGGAGTCGCCCTCATGGATGAGGGTCGGAAACGTGAGGCCCTGGCCGAGTGGCTTGCTCGGGACCTGCCGCAGCGCTTCGAGCAGAGGGTTCTTCCGGTGGACGAACCGGTTGCCTTGGCCTGGGGCGACTTGATGGGCCTTGCAAAACGCAGCGGTCGCGGCCTGTCGTCGATGGACGGCCTGATCGCAGCCACGGCGATTGCGCAGGAGCTTACCTTGGCAACACGCAATACGAAGGATTTCGAAGGTTTTGGAATTGAACTTTTTGATCCCTGGACTGCATGAAGCGCTCGGCGGCGTATGTCTGCATCGGAAACACCATCACTTCGTCATCCACGGGCGGAGCAAGGAGCGTAGCGACGCGGCGCAGACCCGAGGATCCATGCCGCGACTTCCGAGTGCGCGCCACGGTGCAGAATTCTGCTCCGCTGCACTCTATGGTCAAGGTCGCGGCTTGGATCCTCGGGTCTCCGCGACGGAGCTACGCTCCTGCTCCGCCCGTGGATGACGAAGGCGGGGAGGCTTCGGCCAATCCCGAATTGTCTCCAATCAGGGCACGTGACAAGCGCCTCCGCATCGACTATATGAGCCTCATGATCAACCTGACCGCCACATATTGGTACTTTAGGAGCTCGCTGGCGGCGGGAGGATTGCGCTCGATCTGAAGATTGCAGCAACAAGATCCGAACCAGCCGCCATACCTGGCGGCTTTTTTGTTTCAGCCGGCAGGTTTCCTCTAAATCAAAGAGGAGCATGATCTCGTCCGAAAACCGCTTCACGCTTTTCGGCATCATGCTCTCGACAGGAGCAGAAAGCCGTGTTGACCACCACAGACGATCTCCGGGTCAAGGAAATCCGAGAACTGAGTACGCCGGACGAGGTGATGCGGGAGATCCCGCGCACTTTGACGGCGACGCGCACCGTCAGCGCATCGCGCAACGCAACCCATGCCATCTTGAACGGTACCGACGATAGGCTGCTCGTCATCGTCGGCCCGTGTTGGATCCACGATCCGGTCGCCGCCGTCGACTATGCCAGCCGTCTGGCGGCGCTGCGCGAGAGCCTGTCGGACCGGCTGGAGATCGTGATGCGGGTCTATTTCGAGAAACCGCGCACGACGGTTGGCTGGAAAGGCCTGATCAACGATCCCGACCTCGACGGCAGCTTCAACATTGACAAGGGGTTGCGGATGGCACGCAACGTGCTGTCTGCCGTCAACAATCTCGGCCTGCCGGCAGCGACCGAATTCCTCGACATGACCACGCCGCAATACATTGCCGACCTCGTCGCCTGGGGCGCGATCGGCGCGCGCACCACGGAGAGCCAGATCCACCGCGAACTCGCCTCGGGCCTCTCCTGCCCGGTCGGCTTCAAGAACGGCACCGATGGCAATCTCAGGATTGCTGCCGAAGCTGTGAAATCGGCCGCCCAGCCGCATCATTTCATGGCGGTGACCAAGGGCGGACGCAGCGGCATCGCCACGACCACCGGCAATGAGGACTGCCACGTCATCCTGCGCGGCGGCGTTCAGCCCAACTATGACGCGGCGAGCGTCGAAGCCGCCGCTGTGGAACTCGCCCGCATCGGCGTTGCGCCCAGGCTGATGATCGATGTCAGCCACGCCAACTCGGCCAAGAAGCCCGAGAACCAGCCCAAGGTCGCGGCAGATGTCGCCGGCCAGGTCGCGGCAGGCGACGAGCGCATCATCGGCCTGATGATCGAGAGCAATCTCGTCGCCGGCCGGCAGGACGTGGTGCCGGGCAAGCCCCTGCTCTATGGCCAGAGCATCACCGATGGCTGCATCGACTGGGCGACCACCGAGACGGTGCTGCACGGCCTTGCCGGCGCCGTCGAGTGGCGCCGCTCGGCACGCCGCGCCATGATCGACAACCGGCAGGGAGCCGCTTGAGCCACTATTGCCGGCCTTTGCCCGGCACGACCCCCACCCTAACCCTCCCCACAAGGGGGAGGGA
>NZ_RZOM01001079.1:0-2102 GCF_003999175.1 Mesorhizobium sp. M7A.F.Ca.ET.027.03.2.1
ATCAGGAAGGTTGCAAAACGCATCCTGGGCGGCGCCGAAATGATTGTCATCGAGGCCGCCAGCGGACTTGACGCGCTGGAGATGTGCGCCGCCGACATGCCCGACATCATCGTCGTCGATGGCGCCTTGCCCGACGTACCGGCGGTCGATCTCATCCGTCGCGTCCGGGCCATGGAGAGCCCGATAAGGCCGCAGATCCTGATTTCCCTGGTCGAGCTCGATATTGCTTCGATCATGCGGGCCAAGCGCGCCGGCGCCCAGGGCTATCTCTTGAAGCCGTTCAACCGCCCGCAGCTGCTCGAGCGCTTTCGCACCTTGAAGAGCGCACCCGATTCGGCACCCTTGAGCAATTCCAGAAAAAGTGCGTGACGGGTTTCTGCTCGGCAGCCCAAAACAGACCCTTACCAGCCGTCATGCAAAAACCCGGCCGAAGCCGGGTTTTTTTTTATGGAAAAGATTCGAGCGATTCGTCGCTCAGGCGCTGACGCGAATGTCTTCCGGTTCGCGCAGCACATAGCCGCGCCCCCAGACCGTTTCAATGTAGTTCTGACCGCCCGATGCCGCGTCGAGCTTTTTGCGCAGCTTGCAGATGAAGACGTCGATGATCTTCAACTCAGGCTCGTCCATGCCGCCATAGAGGTGGTTGAGGAACATTTCCTTGGTCAGCGTGGTGCCTTTGCGCAGCGAAAGCAACTCCAGCATCTGGTATTCCTTGCCGGTCAGGTGCACGCGCTGGCCGCCGACTTCGACGGTCTTGGCATCGAGGTTGACCACCAGGTCGCCGGTGGTGATGACCGACTGGGCGTGGCCCTTGGAGCGCCGCACGATGGCATGAATGCGGGCAACCAGCTCATCCTTGTGGAACGGCTTGGTCATGTAGTCGTCCGCGCCGAAGCCGAGGCCGCGCACCTTGTCCTCGATGCCGGCCATGCCGGAGAGGATGAGAATAGGTGTCTTGACCTTGGAAAGGCGAAGCGTTCTCAAGACCTCGTAGCCCGACATATCGGGCAGGTTGAGATCGAGAAGAATGATATCGTAGTCATAGAGCTTGCCTAGATCGACGCCCTCTTCCCCGAGATCGGTCGTGTAGACGTTGAAACTTTCCGATTTCAGCATCAGTTCGATGCTTTGTGCGGTTGCACTGTCATCTTCTATCAGCAGAACACGCATTTCATTCCCCTTTTCTGCTGCCGGACCATTTCACGACCCGTCCGGACCCGGAGCAGTGGTTGCCTTGTGCAGAGGCTGCCATTGAATGGTTAACAAATCCTAATTTCCCGTCCATGACGGTACCAGATTTTTTAACCTCTTTCTACACCCTCTTGAATCTAATAACGAATCTCAGAACCAAATTCCTAATGCAACACATTAACAACCTGGACTAAGCGACTCCAGGGACTCATCGACGTCGCTTCCGCATCGGTGGCCGGAATTTTTACCCGGCCTTAAGTCCTGACCCGTATGATTAACAATGCCCGTAAACGAATGGTTACCGTCGGCAAAAAACTTTAGGGTTTTGTTTCCCATAGTTCGGGGAAAGGCGGTGGACACGGGTGCGGCCTGGGCGTTTCCAGGTGGTTTGGACGATAAGTGCGGGTGTGCGTTTCCGGGAGTACCGAATCATGAAGTCACGTGAAAACCTCGTTCGGCTGAAACAGTTTCAGGTGAATGAGAAGCGGCGGCAGCTGCTGCAGCTCGACATGATGATCGCCGAGTTCGAACGCATGGCCGTCGAGCTGGAGCTTCAGATCACCGCCGAGGAAAAGAAGGCCGGCATCACAGACATCAACCATTTCGCCTATCCGACCTTCGCCAAGGCGGCTCGCCTGCGCCGCGACAACCTCAGGAATTCCCAAAGCGACCTCGCCCAGCAGCGAAGCGCCGCCGAATCATTACTCGGCGAAGCTGAAGCGGAGCTTTCCAAGGCGGAAATGCTGGAATCGCGCGACACGAAGATCCGCGAAGCCGAAGTCGGTGGCCGCAGCGCCATGATCGGCTAAGACCTGGCGGTTTGCCGCACCAACGCTCGCCATCAGGCTGGCGCATTGTCGCGGCTTGCGGCTCCGGCGGGAAAAATGAACCCGCCCTACGCGGCCCAATCC
>NZ_RZOM01000107.1:0-9498 GCF_003999175.1 Mesorhizobium sp. M7A.F.Ca.ET.027.03.2.1
GTTCAAACACCAAGCAGCTCAAGCTCGCGCTGGACAAATCGGAAAAGCAGCTTGCCCGCCTGCAGAAGCAAAGGGCGCTGATCGACGACGCCATCAACGAGCTGAGCGGCTCGATGTCGGCGGTGCGCCAGATGCTGAGCGAGCGTTCGGCGCCGCAGGCGAGCGCCGCCAGCTAAAACAAATCCGTTCGGATTTGCGGCAGACCAAGTCGTCTGCTGATTGTCTGAGTTCTGTCGAGCCGCGTGGCCTGCCACGCGGCTTTTCGTTGTCCTGGCCCACTCTCATGGCCTTTCGGCGCTGGCTTGCGCAACGTCGCGCCGCTACGCTCATTGCTCCAGTGGGCGGGGAATCTTGTCGCATCGAAAAAATTGACGTTTACGCAAACGTCAATTTTTGCTATCCCGCTCCCAATATGGGTCCGCATGCCGCCCCTGGCTTGTCTTCGGGGCATTCGGACCGGGTTTGCAGGGTGGAGAAAAAGCATGCCGACATACAGGGCTCCGGTCCAGGATACGCTGTTCGTGCTCAACGAGGTTCTGGGTTATCAGCGTTATTCGAACCTTCCCGGATTTGCCGACGCCACGCCCGATGTGCTCGAGGCGATCCTGGCCGAAGGCGCCAAGCTCGCCGAAAACGTCATGCATCCGCTGAACCGTGTCGGCGACATGGAAGGCTGTGTGCGTCACGACGATGGCTCGGTGACCACGCCGAAAGGCTTCAAGGAGGCCTTCGACCAGTATCGCGAGGGCGGCTGGATGGGATTGGCCGCACCAGTCGAGTTTGGCGGCCAGGGCCTGCCCTATGCCGTGCATACCGCCGTCGCCGAATATATGGTCTCGGCCAATATGTCCTTGATGATGTATCCGGGCCTGACGCAAGGCGCGATCGCCGCGATCATCACCCACGGCACCGACGAGCAGAAGTCAACATGGTTGCCGAGGATGATCGAGGGTGCCTGGACCGGCACCATGAACCTGACCGAGCCGCATTGCGGCACGGATCTGGGCCTGTTGCGGACCAAGGCGGTGCCGAACGGCGATGGCACCTATAAAATTTCAGGCCAGAAGATCTTCATCTCGGCCGGCGAACACGACATGTCGGACAACATCGTCCATCTGGTACTGGCCCGCATCGAGGGTGCGCCGGAAGGCGTCAAGGGCATCTCTCTGTTCATCGTGCCGAAGCTCAAGCTCGACGCATCGGGCAATCCGGGCACCAGGAACACCGTCTCCTGCGGCTCGATCGAGGAGAAGATGGGCATCCATGGCAATTCGACCTGCGTCATGAACTATGACGAGGCTGAGGGCACGCTGCTCGGCGAGGCCAATGGCGGCCTGAAGGCGATGTTCACGATGATGAACGAGGCGCGCCTTGGTGTGGGCCTGCAGGGGCTGTCGCTGTCGGAGATCGCCTATCAGAACGCTGTCGGCTACGCCAAGGACCGTTTGCAGGGCCGCTCATTGTCGGGGCCGAAGGCGCCGGACAAGAAGGCCGACCCGATCATCGTCCATCCCGATATCCGCCGCAGCCTGATGACCATGAAGGCCTTCAACGAGGCCGGCCGCGCGCTGGCGCTGTGGACGGCGATCAAGTCCGACATTGCCCACCGCTCCGGCGACGACAAGGACCGCCAGGCCGCCGACGATTACACCGGCCTGATGACACCGGTGGTCAAGGGCGTGCTCACGGACAAGGGCTTCGACCACACCGTCATGGCGCAGCAGGTGTTCGGCGGTCACGGTTATATCGAAGAGCACGGCATGAGCCAGTTCGTGCGCGATGCCCGCATCGCCATGATCTATGAAGGCGCCAACGGCATCCAGGCGCTCGACCTCGTCGGCCGCAAACTCGGCCTGAATGGCGGCCGCGCCGTGCAGGCCTTCTTCAAGGAAGTCGGTGAGTTCTGCGAGGAGAACCGCTCCGACGAGAAGATGGCGCCATTCACCAAGGCGCTGAAGAAAGGTCTCAACGATTTGCAGGCCGCCACCATGTGGCTGGTGCAGAACGGCATGGCCAAGCCCGACAATGCCGGTGCCGCCTCGACCGACTACATGCATCTCTTCGGCCTGGTCGCTCTGGGCTATATGTGGGCGCAGATGGCCAAGGTGGCACTTGGCAAGACGGACGCCAATGGCGCGCAATCTTTTTACGACAAAAAGGTCGTGACGGGGCGCTTCTTCATGGAGCGGATCATGCCGGAGACGTCGGCGCATCTCGCCCGCATTTCGAGCGGCGCCGACACATTGATGGCACTGCCGGCGGAAGCGTTCTAAAGATGATCGGCGTCCTCCTCCCCCTTGAGGGGAGGGTGGCCCGAAGGGTCGGGAGGGGTCGCTGCGGCAGTGCGCCGGCCTCAGTTTCGATGATGCATGTCGGGAGGAGTATCATACCAGCATGACCAACCCAGCTGAAATCCTTGGCCTTCCGAAGCCCGCTTGGGCGGCGGACGAGGTCGGCATGCTCTACGACATGGCGCATCGCTTCATGTCGGAGGAGATCGCGCCGCGCTACGACGAGTTCGAGAAGAACGAGATGGTCGATCGCGAGAGCTGGCTGAAGGCAGGCTCCGCCGGCCTGCTCTGCGCCTCTATGCCGGAGGAATATGGCGGCTCCGGCGGCACCTTCGCGCATGAGAGCGCCATCATCGAGGCCATCGGCCATGTCGGCGTCGACGGTTTCGGCATCGGCCTGCACAATTCGATCGTCGCCCCTTACATCCTCCACTATGGCTCCGAGGAGCAGAAGAAGAAATGGCTGCCGAAGCTGGCGACCGGCGAGCTGATCGGCGCCATCGCCATGACCGAGCCTGGCGCCGGGTCCGACCTGCAGGGCGTCAAGACGCGGGCGCAGAAGGATGGCAACCAATACAAGATCAATGGTTCCAAGACCTTCATCACCAACGGCCAGCTTGCGAACTTCATCATCGTCGTCACCAAGACCGATCCGGAGAAGGGCGCCAAGGGCACCTCGCTGATCGTCGTCGAGACCGACGAGGTCGAAGGTTTTCAGCGCGGCCGCAACCTCGACAAGATCGGGCTCAAGGCCAACGACACGTCGGAGCTGTTCTTCAACGACATGCGCGTGCCGACCTCCAACCTGCTCGGCCACGAGGAAGGGCAGGGCTTCGTCCAACTGATGCAGCAATTGCCGCAGGAGCGGCTGCAGATCGGCACCGGCGCCATTGCCATGATCGAGCGGGCGCTGGCGCTGACCATTGATTATGTCAAGGAACGCAAGGCGTTCGGCAAGGCGATCATCGATTTCCAGAACACCCAGTTCAAGCTGGCCGAACTCAAGACCGAGGCCACCGTCGGCCGCGTCTTCTACAATGATTGCGTCACCCGCCACATCGCCGGCGGCCTAGATCCTGTGACCGCGTCGATGGCCAAGTACTGGCTCAGCGACCTGCAGGGAAAAGTCGTCGACGAATGCCTTCAACTGCATGGCGGCTATGGCTACATGAATGAATACCCGATCGCCCGCATGTTCCGCGACGCCCGCGTCCAGCGCATCTACGGCGGCACCAACGAGATCATGAAATTGCTGATCGGCCGCTCTCTCTGAGAGCGACATCAGGCAAACCTAAGGAGCAAGCAAATGGCTGAAGCTTATGTCTATGACGCCGTGCGCACACCGCGCGGCAAGGGCAAGAAGGACGGATCGCTGCACGAGGTGCCGGCGGTGCGGCTTGCCGCCAAGACGCTTGAAGCGCTGCGCGATCGCAATGGGCTGGACACCGGCACTGTCGATGACATCATCTTCGGCTGCGTCGATCCGGTCGGCGAAGCCGGCTCGGTCATTCCGCGCGCCGCTGCCTTCGAGGCCGGCTACGACACCAAGGCGCCCGGCATGCAAATCTCACGCTTCTGCGCTTCCGGGCTCGACGCCATCAATTTCGGCGCCGCCAAGATCGCCCAGGGCGCCGATGAGATCGTCATTGCCGGCGGCGTCGAATCGATGTCGCGTGTCGGCATGGGCGCCTCGGGCGGCGCCTGGTTCATGGATCCTTCGGTCGGCCTGCCCGGCTGGTTCGTGCCGCAAGGCATCTCGGCCGACCTGATCGCCACCAAATACGGCTTCAGCAGAGACGACGTCGACGCCTATGCGGTCGAGAGCCAGAAGCGCGCCGCCAAATCCTGGGCCGATGGCCGCTTCAAGAATTCCGTCGTCCCGATCAAGGACCAGAACGGCCTGACCATCCTCGACCATGACGAACATATGCGCCCGTCGACCGACATGCAGTCGCTGGCCTCGCTCAACCCGTCCTTCGTCATGCCAGGCGAAATGGGCGGCTTCGATGCCGTCGCAGTGCAGAAGCATCCCGAGGTGGAAGAGGTCAATCACGTCCATCATGCCGGCAATTCGTCCGGCATCGTCGACGGCGCCGCCGCCGTGCTGCTCGGTTCGAAGAAGGCCGGCAAGGCGATGGGGCTGAAGCCGCGCGCGCGCATCCGCACCTTTGCCAACATCGGCTCCGAGCCGGTGCTGATGCTGACGGGCCCGGTCGACGTCACCGAGAAGCTGTTGAAGCGCGCCAAGATGAAGCTCTCGGACATCGACCTGTTCGAGCTCAACGAAGCCTTCGCTTCGGTGGTGCTGCGCTACATGCAGGCCTTCGACATCGATCACGACAAGATCAACGTCAATGGCGGCGCTATCGCCATGGGTCATCCGCTCGGCGCCACCGGCGCGATGATCTTCGGCACGGTGCTGGACGAACTCGAGCGCCGCGATCTCAACACGGCTCTGGTGACGCTGTGCATCGGCGCCGGCATGGGAACCGCAACCATCATCGAACGCGTCTGACGGGGAGAGAAACGATGAGCTACACCAATTTCACCCTCGACATCGACGCCGACGGCATTGCGCTGGTCACCTGGGACATGCCTGGCCGCTCGATGAACGTTTTCACCGAAGAGGCGATGCGAGAATTGAACGCCATTGTCGACAAGGTGGCTGGTGACGCCGCCATCAAGGGCGCCGTGATCACCTCCGGCAAGGACACCTTCTCCGGCGGTGCCGACATTACCCTGTTGCAGAAGATGCTGACGACCTTCGCCGCGGAAAAGGGCAAGGACGCCGAAAGGGCGACCAAGGCGCTGTTCGACAATGCCGGCATGATGACCGGCCTGTTCCGCAAGCTGGAAACTTGCGGAAAGCCGTGGGTGTCGGCGATCAACGGCACCTGCATGGGCGGCGCCTTCGAATTGTCGCTCGCCTGCCACGGCCGTGTCGCCGCCGATAGCGACAAG
The DNA here is from genome assembly GCF_003999175.1 of Mesorhizobium sp. M7A.F.Ca.ET.027.03.2.1. Classification (NCBI taxonomy): domain Bacteria; kingdom Pseudomonadati; phylum Pseudomonadota; class Alphaproteobacteria; order Hyphomicrobiales; family Phyllobacteriaceae; genus Mesorhizobium; species Mesorhizobium sp. M7A.F.Ca.ET.027.03.2.1. Next base: position 5,253 of record NZ_RZOM01000107.1, read on the forward strand.
GTGAAGATGGCACTTCCCGAGGTGAAGATCGGCATCTTCCCGGGCGCCGGCGGCACCCAGCGCGTGCCGCGGCTGACCGATCAGCAGCAGGCGCTGCAGATGCTGACCTCGGGCCAGACACTGTCGCCGCAGAAGGCCAAGTCTATGGGCCTGATCCATGAGATCGCCGAGCCGGCCAGGCTCGTCGAGACCGCCAAGGCGATGATCAGGAATGGCCTGAAGCCGGTGGCGCCATGGGACGAGAAAGGTTTCAAGCTGCCCGGCGGCCAGATCTATTCGCCCGCCGGCTTCAATCTGTGGCCGCCGGCCATCGCCATCCTGCGTCGTGAGACTTACGGCAACTATCCGGCCGCCGCCGCGATCCTCAAATGCGTCTATGAAGGCCTGCTGGTGCCGTTCGACACCGCCTTGCGCATCGAGCAGCGCTATTTCACCGAGATCATGCAGACCAGGGAAGCGGCGGCGATGATCCGCTCGTTGTTTGTGTCGCTGCAGGAACTGAACAAGGGCGCCCGCCGCCCGGCAGGCGTGCCCGAAACCAAGTTCAAGAAGATCGGCATTCTCGGCGCCGGCTTCATGGGCGCGGGCATCGCCTATGTCACCGCCAAGGCCGGCATCCCGGTGGTGCTGCTCGACCGTGATCTGGAGTCGGCTGCCAAGGGCAAGGCGCATTCCGACGGCCTGATCTCGGATCAGGTCAAGAAGGGCCGCGCCAAGCCGGAGGACAAGGACAAACTGCTGTCGCTGATCACGCCGACGGCGGACTATGCCGACCTTGCCGGCTGCGATCTGGTGGTCGAGGCCGTTTTCGAGGATTCGAGCGTGAAGAAGAGCGCCACCGAACAGGCGGAAGCCGTGCTGAAGCCATCGGCGATCTTCGCGTCGAACACCTCGACCATTCCGATCACCGGCCTGGCGAAGAATTCTGCGCGGCCGAAGAATTTCATCGGCATCCATTTCTTCTCGCCGGTCGACAAGATGATGCTGGTCGAGATCATTTTGGGCAAGAAGACCGGCGACAAGGCGCTGGCCACCGCGATCGACTTCGTTCGCGCCATCAAGAAGACGCCGATCGTCGTCAACGACACGCGCGGCTTCTACGTCAATCGCTGCGTGCTGCGCTACATGTCGGAAGCCTACAAGATGCTGATCGAGGGCGTTCCCGCGCCGATGATCGAGAACGCGGCGAAGGCTGCCGGCATGCCGGTCGGCCCCCTGGCGCTGACCGACGAGACGGCCATCGACCTTGCCCAGAAGATCATGAAGCAGACCATCAGGGATCTGGGCGACAAGGCGGTCGATCCCAAGCAGATGGCGCTGATCAACGCCATGGTCGACGATCACGGCCGCTTCGGCCGCAAGAACGGCAAGGGTTTTTACGATTACCCGGCAAAGCCGGCCAAGAAGAAGTTGTGGCCGGGCCTTAGGGAGCTCTATCCGCAGCTTGCACCCGAGAAGGTCGATTATGAGGAACTGCAGCAGCGGCTGCTGGTCACCATCGCGCTGGAAGCGGCGCGGGTGATGGAAGAAGGCATCGTCACCGACCCGCGCGAGGCCGATGTCGGCTCGATCCTCGCTTTCGGCTTCGCGCCCTACACCGGCGGTGCGCTGTCCTACATCGACGGCATCGGCGCCAAGGCGTTCGTGAAGATCGCCAAGAACCTGCAGAAGAAATACGGCGCCGAGTTCAAGGCACCCAAGCTGCTGCTCGACATGGCCGAGAAGGGCGAGACCTTCTACCAGCGCTTCGATCCCTATGCGAAAGGCGACGTGAAGCAGGCAGCCTGACGCATGGGCAAAATCAAGCGTCTTGCAGCGACCTTCGCGCGTCCAAGAGGACATGGGGCGCTGTAATGTATGTCTGGGCGCGCATGGTGCGCATGATGGCCACGGCACGCAGCCGTGGCCCCTATGCGATGGGCGGCGAAGGCCGGCTGGCTTTCCGCTGCCTGCCGACCGACATCGATTTCAACATCCATCTCAACAATGCGCGCTACATGATGCTGGCCGATCTCGGCCGCATCGACCTGTTTGTTCGTGCAGGCCTCATCACGCTGGCAAGGAAGAATGGCTGGGCGCCGATGATGGGCGGACTGCAAGCGGTCTATGCACGCGAGATCAGGCTGTGGCGCCGCTTCGAAGTGGTGTCCTCGATCGAGACCTGGGAAGGCACCCAGGTTGTAGGCAAGCACCGCTTCGTCCTCGACAATGGCGAGACGGCCGCGTTGATCCTGACGACAGCCGGCGTCTACGATCGCAAGGCTCGCAACTTTCTTGAGATTGACGAGGTCGTTGCGGCACTTGGTCGTGCCGTGAACCCGCGGCCACCGACGCAAACGGAGCGGATTTTCATGACATCGCACCAGGGTCTGCGCAGCTTGGCCAAGGGCGTCGATCGATCCCGGTAGTCGGACTTTCCGCGATCGACGGAAACGTTTGCAACCACTCCACGACCGGTGGACAAAACGACATTCCAAGACTAGAAGGGAAAGGTATTTTTTCCTGCACCGAAGGAGAGCGAGCATGCTCTCGCACGACCGAGTCTGGGCTGCCATCGATGCTCTTGCCAAGCGTTATTCGCTTTCGGCCTCGGGTTTGGCCAAGCGTGCGGGGCTCGATTCCACTGCCTTCAACAAGTCGAAGCGTTTGTCGTCGGATGGCCGACCACGCTGGCCCTCGACCGAATCGCTGGCCAAGATCATCGAGGCTACGGGCGCCTCACTCGACGAATTCACCGGTCTGATCGAAGGCCGGCCCGGGATCAGCAATGGTGCTTCGACCAGCCATGCCGCTTCGGTCGCCCGCAGAAGCTCCGTGCCGTTGCTCGGCTTTGCCCAAGCCGGCGCCGGCGGCTTCTTCGACGATGCCGGCTTTCCAGTCGGGCAGGGTTGGGATCTGATCGAACTGCCGGCGCAATCGACCGAGAGTTCCTACGCGCTGCAGGTGCAAGGCGATTCCATGCTGCCGCTCTACCGCAATGGCGACGTCCTCATCGTCGAACCGGGCGCCGTCACCCGCAAGGGCGATCGCGTCGTCGTCAAGACCACATCAGGCGAGGTGATGGCCAAGGTGCTCGAGCGCCAGACCGTCAAGTCGATTGCGCTGGTCTCGCTCAATCCCGATCATCCCGACCGCGATATTCCCATGCGCGATGTCGAATGGGTGGCGCGGATTGTCTGGGCTAGCCAGTAGGTCAAGCTGGTGCGGCTCCTTCGTCATGCGCTGGCGGTTCTGATGGTCCCGGTGATGGCGGCCATGGTCGTCGCCGGCGGTCGCACGTTGAAGGGAAGCGACAGCGTCGTCACGGTGGACCAGCTTGATCCGGGCGCCGATACGATGGCGCAGCAGGCTGCCGGGACGGTGCCGCAGGAGCCGGCCACATCGGCCATAGCAGCCCCGCAGCCGCCAAAGCCGGCGCCGCATTCGAGGGCGATCGATCCCGAAATCGTCGCGCCACCGGAACTGCCCGCCGAGGGGCTTGAACGGGTCGAGCCGCGCGAGCCGTTGAGCAAACTCGCGCTGGCTGTGCCGCCCAAGCCGAAAATGCCCGACGACTGGAACGGCACCAAGCTGTTCCAGCCGGTTGCGCCGGCCGCCGGCCTGATCGAGGCGAAGGGTTACTCGGTCGCGGTTTCCGGCATCGATATCGTCAGGCAGGATGAGACCTGCAGCGAGGACGGCAAGCCCTGGCCGTGCGGCGTCCGTGCGCGGACGGCGTTCCGCGCCTTCCTGCGCGGCCGCGCGGTGGTCTGCACGGTGCCGCCGCAGGGCGGCCGCGACCTGATCGCCGCCGAATGCCGGATCGGCAAGCAGGATGTCGGCCAATGGCTGGTCGAAAATGGCTGGGCGCGCGCCGCCAGGGGCGGACCATATGTCGAGGCTGGCGACAAGGCACGCACGGCGAAGAAGGGCATTTTCGGATCGGCGCCCGATCTGTCCGGCATGCCGGCGATGCCGGCCGCGCCACGCCAAGCGCCTCAGGCGCCGGGTTCGATCCTGGAAGAGGTCGACGGCGTGCTCAAGCCAGCTGACCAGCCAGCGCCCGCTCAATGAGCACACGTGTCTCGGCAACGCCGTAGAGCGCTGCGAACGAGCCGAAGCGCGGGCCGCGCTCCTGGCCGATCAGCACCTGGTAGATCATCTGGAAGAAGGCGCCCGATACGCCGGGGCCACCCTCCGGGCTCTGCTTGGAATGATCCTGATAGCGCTCGATCCTGCGCGCGACGTTGAGCGAGGCGTTCTGGAT
>NZ_RZOM01001080.1:0-2099 GCF_003999175.1 Mesorhizobium sp. M7A.F.Ca.ET.027.03.2.1
CTGCGTTCCTCACCGGCTTCGGCGGCAAGACGCGGTGAATGCTCAAGCCAGCGTCAGGAGCGCTGCTGCCTGAGCATGGCGATCACACGGTGTACGCTCTCCAGCGTCTCGTCGATTTCGGCTGCAGTGTTGTAGTGGGCGATGCCGATACGCACGACGCCATGCTCGGCTGGAATGCCGAGCTGGTGGACGATCTCCCAGGCGTAGTTATGGCCGGACCACAGGAAGATGTTTTCGGCATTCATCTGCCGCACGATCGTTTCGGGCACGATGCCATCGACGGTGAAGGAAACCGTCGGCACGCGCTCGCCGAGCCGCTTCGGATCGGTAATGCCCCGGATGGTCAGGCCCTCGATATCGGACAGGCCATCGATCAGCTGTTGCGCCAGCGGGTTTTCATAGGCGATCGAAACCGCAAACGCCTTGGCAATCTTCTGCCTTCTTGAACCGCCCTCGCCCGCCGCCGCGCCAAGGTCGGCAAAGTAATCGACCGCGGCCGTGAGGCCGGCCATCAGCTCGATCTGCGGCGTGCCGAGTTCGAACCGCTCCGGCAAGCCGTTGGACGAGCAGCGGCATTTGTAGGGCTGCAGGTCGTCGATGACGTCGCGCCGGCCCCACAATATGCCCATATGGGGGCTGAAGAATTTGTAGGCCGAACAGATCAGGAAATCGCAGCCGAGTTCCTGCACGTCGATCAGGCCATGCGGCGCGAACTGGACGGCGTCGACATAGACAAGGGCCCCGGCATTCCTGGCTATGGCGGTCAGCGCCTTCACCCGGTTGATCGAGCCGGTCAAATTGCTGGCGTAGTTCAACGCGACCAGCCGTGTCTTCTCGGAAAGCAGACCAGCCAGCGTCGCCTCTTCGACCTGCCAGCTCTTTTCGTCGAACGGCAGCCAGCGCACGACGAGCCCGAGATCCTCGGCCAGCTGCAGCCAGGGCGACACATTGCCCTCATGGTCCATGCGGGTGAGGATGATCTCGTCGCCGGGCTGCATCGTGCGGCCGAGCGTGCGCGACATGTGATAGGTCAGCGTCGTCATGTTGGCGCCGATGATGATTTCCTCAGGGCTCGCCGAGCCAAGGAAATCGGCCATGGCCTGGTGCGCTTCATCAACGACCTGCTGTGCGGCAAGCGTCGTTTCGAAATAGCCGCCAAGGTTGGCATTGGTGGTCAAAAGGCAGCGCGACACGGCGTCCGCGACCGCCTGTGGCACCTGCGTGCCGGCAGGGTTATCGAGATAGATGCGGCGGCGGCCCTTGTCGGTCAGGAAGAGAGCCGGAAATTTTTCACGCACTGCCTCGACTGGAAAATTCATTGCTGCCCGCTCCCATTGTGCTCATTCAGTATTCGGAGACTGACGACCTGTTCAAGGACAGGGATTGCCGACCCGCTGGTGGATCGCGTCCACCGCCTTCTGCATTTCTTCGGTCCAGGTGACGTCGACGGAAGACAGCGCCATGTCGAGCTGCGAAAGCGTCGTTGCGCCGACGATGTTGGAGGCTACGAACGGCCGGCTCGAGACATAGGCATTGGCAAACAGTGCCGGCTCCAGGCCAAAGGAGCGCGCCAGCTCATTGTACTCAAGTTGCGCTTCAGCGGCACCTGGCGTCTCGTAGCGCTGGCCGCGATTGAACAGCTGCGAGCGGGACCCCTGCGGTCGCGCGCCATGGTCGTATTTGCCGGTGAGATAGCCCTGGGCCAGCGGCGAATAGGGCAGCAACGACACTTGCTCGCGCTCACAGACCTCGGCGAGGTTTACCTCGAAAGTGCGGTTGACGAGATTGTAAGCGTTCTGGATCGACGCGACGCGCGGGCCGATGCCCTTGTCGGCTTCGGCAAGGAACCGCATCACGCCCCAGGAACTCTCGTTCGACAGCCCGAAATGGCGGATCTTTCCAGCCTTCACCAGTTCGTCGAAGACGCCAAGCGTCTCGGCGATCGGTGTTTCGTCGGCCGGTGCGCCGACGGAATCGGCGCGCGGCGACACGGCGCCGACGCGCGTCGGATTGGCACCCCAGGGGATATCCCGCTCCGGCCAGTGGATCTGATAGAGGTCGATATAGTCGGTGCCGAGCTTGGCCAGCGACTTGTCGAT
>NZ_RZOM01001081.1:0-2098 GCF_003999175.1 Mesorhizobium sp. M7A.F.Ca.ET.027.03.2.1
ATCCTGGCGTTGGCGCCGGCGCTGGCCGGCATGTTCGCCGGCCAGGCGCTTCGCCAGAAGATGAGCGTCGAGACCTTCCGCACGGTGTTCTTCGCCGGGCTGCTGGCGCTGGGGGTTTATCTCGTGGGGGAGGTGGTTCTTTAGCCGTGCTTTACAGCAGACTTACCGCACCACCAGAACCGGGATTTCCGTGTAGGACAGCACTTCCGCCGTCTGGCTGCCGAGAAGCAGTTTGCCCAGGCCGCGGCGTCCATGCGAGGCCATGACGATCAGGTCGCAGCCCAGGGCCCGCGACAGCTCCAGGATGGCCTCGGCGGGCCGCTTGTCCTCGATATGAACGACCTCCGCGGAGACGCCGGCGGCGTCCGCCGACGCCTTGCACTTGTCGAGAACCTCCTTCGCGTATTTGCGCGCTTCTTCCTGATAGGCCGCCAATTCATCGCCGGCGGCATAGCCTGCCATGGCGCCACCCCAGGCGAAGATCGGGAATTGTTCGGAGACGGTAACGAAGGTGACGGAGGCGCCGAGGCCCTTGGCCAGCGTCAGGCCGTGGGCAGCGCCCTTGTCGGCCAGTTCCGATCCGTCCGTGGCAATAAGCAAATGTTTGTACATGATGACATGACCTGTTGTGCAAGGGCCAATGCCCTTGAGGGCGGGGGGGCTTGTGAAGGCTGACCTTGATATAGTTGCGGCATCGAGCCGATCACAGGGCCAGCCCGACGCGGATCAAGGCCAGGCGACCATGCAGTTTTGTACCAGGCGGATTCCCCTTTGCCGCATCGTCGCTTAAGGTGCGGGCGACTTCGAAAGGCATCCCATGAGCAGCGCGTATCCCCAAATCCATCTGGTCCGGCATGGCGAGACGGCGTGGAGCCTTTCGGGGCAGCACACCGGCCGCACCGATATGCCGTTGACGCCGGTCGGCGAGGCCGCCGCGCGGGGTGTCGCGGATCGCCTCAAAGGCCTGTCGTTTTCGGCGGTGTGGTCGAGCCCGTCGCAGCGCGCCTATAACACCAGCGTGCTGGCCGGCTTCGGCGCGCGGAGCGTCAAGAAGGATGATCTGCAGGAGTGGGATTACGGCGCCTATGAGGGGCTGACGACGAAACAGATCCTGGCCGAGCGGCCCGGCTGGAACGTGTTTCGCGATGGTTGCCCGAAGGGCGAGATGGCGGCCGATGTCGGCGCGCGGGCGGATGCGATCATCAGACAGCTTCGTGACGCTGGCGGCTCGACCCTGGTCTTTTCCAGCGCACATTTTTTGCGCGTGCTGGCAGCACGCTGGATCGGGCTGCCGCCGGAGGGCGGCGCACTGTTCGTGCTCGATACGGCCAGCATCAGTGTGCTCGGCTATGAACATGATCTGAGCGAGCCGGTTATTCGGACATGGAACCAGAAATAGGGCGGCTCAGGCCAGTAGCGCCGCCACCACTCTATTTGTCGAACTTCCGGATCGCCTCGGCGGTCACCGGCGTGAAGAAATTCACCAGATTGCCATCGGGGTCGCGAAACAGCAGCGAGCGGTTGCCCCAGGGCATGGTGGTCGGCTTCTGCACGGTGACATTCCTGAGGAGATCCGAAAGCCTGGCGAATTCCGCATCGACGTCGGCGACGCGAAATTCAAGGATGGCCGTGTGGTTGTCGGCGGGGCGGGCGATGTCGCCGCCGAACAGCATCAAGGTGCGCGTACTGCCGATCGCCAGCGTGCAGGCCGGCGTCGCCAGTTCCGCGAAGTCTTCCGTGTACACCGTCACGGGCATGCCGGTGATCTCGCCATAGAAGTGCACGAGACGCTGGACGTCCGACGTGATGATGCGGACAGAGACGAAATTCATTGCTTTGGCTCCTGATCGTTGAAGCCGTGGCCGGCTCCCATCCGACCTATAGGCCAGGCCTCCTGACAGCTTTCCGTCAGGAAGGATTGCTGTGAGCCTGCACCAGCGCACGCGCTGCTCACCCCGCCAGCAGCGCCAGTTCCTCCGGTGTCAAACGCCGTGCCGTGCCCTTGGCGAGGTCGCCGAGCGGCAGGCGGCCGATGGCGATGCGGATGAGGCGCAGGACCTCGACGCCGTGCGCGGCGAGCAGGCGACGGATGTGGCGG
>NZ_RZOM01001082.1:0-2085 GCF_003999175.1 Mesorhizobium sp. M7A.F.Ca.ET.027.03.2.1
CTCACGCATATACCCAGACCCTACGCTGTCGGCGGGAAGCACGGTCCGGCCGGATAGCGGGCATTTTCATCATTCATGGTTGATAAAGCGTGAAGACGTTGCACAGCCTGCATTTGCGCATGGCCTTGACGATGTCCGACCTTCTTGCCTGGGCTTGAACGAAGGCTGCTGCACAAAAAGACCTCGGCCGGGTCATATTCCCGGCGCCGGCGTTTCCTACTCCTCGAACCATCAGCGAGGGGCCTCCATGTGCAAGATCTTAAAAACCGACATCAAGCTTTTTGCCGCTGCCATTGTCGCGGCGGCAACCGTTCTCGGTGCCAATGTCAGCCTGGCCGATATCGTGAGCACGCTGAGCGGCGCGAACTGACACCGATCTGCCGCTGGCGCAGTCAGGGAAATCGCCTCTTTACATTCTCCTGGGCCTAAGGATTTATCCTCTTCTTTAAGCTCAAGGGAGACGAGCATGTCCTTCGAAAACTGGGCCGCCTTCGCCGCCGCGTCGACGATCCTCCTCATCATTCCGGGTCCGACCATCCTTCTCGTCGTGTCCTACGCGTTGGGCCAGGGCTGGCGCACCGCTCTGCCTATGGCAATCGGCGTGGCGCTGGGCGACTTCACCGCGATGACCTTGTCGATGCTGGGCATCGGCGCGCTGCTGGCAGCTTCGGCTGGTGTCTTCACCATCCTGAAGCTGATCGGCGCCGGCTATCTGATCTATCTCGGCGTGAAACTGTTTCGCGCCGGCGGCGCGCTGAAAGCCGAACCGCGCACCGACGCGGTCTCCTCGGCCAAGATGATGGCGCACGCCTGGCTGGTCACCGCGCTCAACCCGAAAAGCATCACCTTCTTCGTCGCCTTTCTGCCGCAGTTCCTCGACCGGCACGCCGATTTCTGGACGCAGATGCTGATCTTCGAGACGACCTTCCTCGCGCTCGCCTTCGCCAATGCCTTTGGCTATGCGCTGATCGCCTCACGCGCACGCAACGTGGTGCGCAATCCCAAGGCGATCCGGATCTTCAACCGCACCGGCGGCACGCTGCTGGTCGGCGCCGGCATCGCCACGGTGGCGATGCGTTCCAGCAATTAGCTGTCTTTTTGCTCATGACCCCGAAATTGTTTTCGGGTCATGATCAACCTTACCATTTGACGCTGAACCCAAGATTGCCTTCGAGTATCCGACGCTCGTCGCCGCCGAGATTGGTGGTGTAGTCGCCGGTGGCGAAGATGCTGACCTTGTCCGTCACCTTGGCGATCACACCGCCACCGAATTTGAACGAGGTCGATCTGCCCTCGGTGGAGATATCGGTGGTGTCGAAATTGACATGGCTCGTGCCGCCGAAATCGTGCCAGATGTTGGCCTTGAGGTACGGCTGCAGCGCCATGCCATTGATCGTTGTTTCGCCTTGCAGCCGTGCGCCGAGCCGGCCGGTCACGTTGCCGTCGGTATCGAAGGAAACCGAAGCAAAGCGGTCCGATGCATCGTCGAGCGACAGTTGCTGCCAGACCAGTTGCGCCTGCGGTTCAAGCGCCCAGCCTTGCCCCAGCGCGATGGGATAGCCGCCTTCCAGCGAAGCGGTGACACCGGTCCCGCCGACGTCGATGCCGATGCCGCGCGACGATGTTGCGTCTCCGCCGAAGAAGGTGGCCATGAGGACGCCGTCCAGGTACCAGCCACCCTGACCGATCCGGGTCCAGTAGCCACCGACGCTGGTGCCGTTGATATCCATGCTGCCGACGGACAGATTGTCCCAGCCCAGCGCCTGGCCGCGCACGTCGCCATTCATGCTGGCATAGGCGACGAACAGGCCGGCGCGATCGGTCTGGCCCGACGCGGTTTCGCGGCCGAACAGATCGAAGCCCGCCTGGAGGCCGAACAGGGTGCCGTCGAAGGACGGCGATACCGTTCCTGAATATGCCATCTTGCTGTCCTGGCCGAAGATGCGGCCCCAGACCGGCGACAGCTCGGTGTTCGACAACAGGCTCTGCTCGCCGCGCCGTTCGTGGAAGGTGCCGAGCGTCGTCATCGCCAGATGTTCGGCGACCGGGGGCAAGGCGGAATAGACCGGAACCTCGATGCGATAG
>NZ_RZOM01001083.1:0-2084 GCF_003999175.1 Mesorhizobium sp. M7A.F.Ca.ET.027.03.2.1
ATTGTCGAGGGCTTGCAGCTTGTCCGCCCCGGCGGCGACGCAACGGGCGTCGAAGTGACGATCGACGAGACGACCGGCGAGGTCAAGGACCGCGCGCAGACCTCTTCGTCCGTGCCAGCTGCCTCCGAAGTGGCCGCCAACGCCCCGAAGGCCGGGAACTGAGAGATGTCAGCATTCTTCATCAACCGGCCGATCTTCGCCTGGGTGATCGCCATCGTGATCATGCTGGGCGGACTGCTCGCGCTCACCACGCTGCCGATCTCGCAATATCCGCAGATCGCGCCAACCACCGTCAACATCAGCGCCACCTATCCGGGTGCCGATGCGTCGACCGTCGAGAATTCGGTGACCAAGGTCATCGAGCAAGGCATGACCGGCATCGACAATCTCGACTACATGACGGCGACCTCGACCTCGACCGGAGCGGCGACGATCACGCTGACCTTCACCACCGCAGCCGATCCCGACACCGCCCAGGTGCAGACGCAAAACAAGCTTCAGCTGGTGCAGTCGCAGCTGCCGCAGGTGGTGCAGAGCAATGGCATCACCGTCTCCAAATCCTCGACCGGATTCCTTATGGTCATCGGCTTCGTCTCGACCGACGGCAAGATGAACTCGACCGATCTCGCCGACTATGTCGACGCCACCGTCAACGACACGCTGAAGCGCGTCGAAGGCGTCGGCTCGACGCAGCTGTTCGGCTCCGGCTATGCCATGCGCATCTGGCTCGATCCGGACCAGCTCGCCAAGTATGCCCTGATGCCGAGCGACGTGGCGACCGCCATCGAGGCGCAGAACACGCAGGTTTCTGCCGGCCAGCTCGGCGGCCTGCCGGCGCGCAAGGGCCAGCAGCTCAATGCCACGGTGACGGCCAAGAGCCGGCTGCAGACCGCCGAACAGTTCCGCAACATCATCCTGAAGAGCACGGTCGACGGCTCGCTGGTTCGCCTCAACGATGTCGCCACCGTCGAGCTCGGCGCTGAAAGCTATACGACGGCGGCCCGCTACAATGGCCAGCCGGCGGCCGGTGTCGCGATCAACCTCGCGACCGGCGCCAACGCCATCAGCACGGCCGAAGCGGTGCGCACGACGATCAATCGGTTGAGCTCGACCTTCCCGCAGGGCGTCGAGGTCGTCTACCCCTACGACACTTCGCCCTTCGTGCGGCTGTCGATCGAGGAGGTGGTCAAGACGCTGGCCGAGGCGATCGTGCTGGTGTTCCTGGTGATGTTCATCTTCCTGCAGAATCTGCGGGCCACCATCATCCCGACGATTGCCGTGCCGGTGGTGCTGCTCGGCACATTCGGCGTGCTCTCCTTCTTCGGCTATTCGGTCAACACACTGACCATGTTCGCCATGGTGCTGGCCATCGGCCTGCTTGTCGACGACGCGATCGTCGTGGTCGAGAATGTCGAGCGCGTGATGCAGGAGGAAGATCTGTCGCCAAAGGAGGCGACGCGAAAATCGATGGGCGAGATCACCGGCGCGCTGGTCGGCATCGCTACTGTTTTGTCGGCGGTGTTCGTGCCGATGGCCTTCTTCGGCGGTTCGACCGGCATCATCTACCGGCAATTCTCGGTAACCATCGTCTCGGCCATGGTGCTGTCGGTGCTGGTGGCCCTGGTGCTGACGCCGGCGTTATGCGCCACGATCCTGCGGCGGCCCAAGGACCATGCGACGCAGACCGGTCCGTTCGGCTGGTTCAACCGCGTCTTCGACCGCGGCACGACGGCCTATCGCGACGGCTCGCACGGCATCATCAACCGGTCCTGGCGCTTCCTCGCCGTCTCCCTCGCCATCGTCATCGCCATGGGCTGGATGTTTGCCCGGCTGCCGAGCTCGTTCCTGCCGGAAGAAGACCAAGGCATCCTGATCACCAGCGTGTCGCTGCCGGTCGGCGCGACGCAGGACCGCACCGAGCGCGTGCTGGCTGAAGTGACCGATCACTATCTCAAGGAGGAAAAGGACGCTGTCGAAGGGGTCTTCACCGCTTCCGGCTTCGGCTTCGGCGGCGCCGGGCAGAATGTCGGCATTGCTTTCGTGCCGATGAAGGAATTCAGCCAGCGCAAATCACCGGCCCTGTC
>NZ_RZOM01001084.1:0-2083 GCF_003999175.1 Mesorhizobium sp. M7A.F.Ca.ET.027.03.2.1
TCCCAGGGCTATGCCGTCGCGGTGACGGCGCTTGACGACGATCCGATCGACACGCTTGTCGTCGAGACCGCGCAGATGCCGGGCAGTGTCACGGCCTTTCCCTGCGATGTCACCGACGAGCCGCGCATGGCGAGAACCGTCGCCGCGATCGAGAAGGAGCTCGGTCCCATCGTGCTCGCCATCTTCAATGCAGGGAACTACATTTCGACGCCGGGGGAGAATCTTGTCGTCAACGACTTTCGCCGGTCCTTCGAGGTCAATTATTTCGGCATCATCAACGGCCTCGTGCCCGCGGTCGAACGCATGCGTGTGCGGGCGCGCGGCCATGTCGTGCTGGTCGGCTCGGTGACATCCTATTTCGGCTGGCCGACAACGGCCGCCTATGGCGGCACCAAGGCGGCGATCAACATCCTGGCCGAGTCGCTGAAGTATGATTTCGACAAGATGAACGTGCGTATCCAGGTGTTCAATCCCGGCTTCATCGACACCCCGCTGACCGAGAAGAACATGCTGCCCATGCCGGGACTGATGCCGGTCAGCCGCGCATCGCGCCGCATGGCGCGGGGCATCAAGTCGGGCGGCTTCGAAGTCCATTTCCCGCGCCGGACCAGCTGGCCCCTGAAACTGCTCGGCCTGTTGCCGAGGCCGCTGTGCAGAGGGTTTATCAGCCTGATGACCAGTTGGAAGGCGCGGCCGCTGCATTACGACCGCAAGCCCCCGATCGAATAGGACGCCGGCGAAATTGGCAGGCTCGCCGTTTCGGGCCGCCGTCGCCATGGTTGAGACAAGTGCTGCGTGGAGTCTGCGATGGGGCGACGGATCGTGCTTGCTGTGCTGGGCCTGATCGCCATTCTCGCACTGGCCTTCGTGCTCGGCCCGCGCGTTCGCGTCGACACCACGATGCGTTTCGATCCCTCGCTCATCGCTGACGATCCGCAGGCCTATGTGGCAAAGGCGGAAGCCGCCATCCCCGGAATCCGTGACGGGCTGGAAAAAGAGATCGTCTGGGCCGATCCGATGGTGCATGCCAGGACGCCGCTGTCGATCGTCTACATCCACGGCTTTTCCGCATCCAAGGGTGAGGTCCGCCCGCTGCCCGACGAAGTGGCGGAACAGCTTGATGCCAATCTCTTCTACACCCGGCTCACCGGTCACGGGCAGGATGGCGCGGCGATGACGCAAGGCAGCATTAACGCCTGGATCAACGACTATGAGGAAGCGCTCGCCATCGGCCGGGCGATCGGCGACAAGGTGATCGTCATCTCGACGTCGACCGGCGGCTCGCTGGCGGTCTGGGCGGCAACGCAGCCCGGTGCATCGCACGAGGTGGCGGCGATTGCGTTCATCTCGCCGAACTTCGGCGTCAAGGCTTCGGGCGCCGAGATCCTGACCATGCCGTGGGGCAAACAAATTGCCAGGCTAGTCGCCGGCAAGGAACACAGCTTCGTGCCGCGCAACGCGCTGAATGAAGAATTCTGGACCACCCGCTATCCGATCGAAGCAACCTTGCCGATGCAGGCGCTGACCGAGCTTGCCTATGGCGCGCCGGTGGAGAAGGCGACCATCCCTGCTTTGTTCATCTTTTCTGATTCGGACAAAGTGGTGCGGGCCGACCGCACCCGCGAGATTGCCGGGCGCTGGGGCGCGCCGCATGAACTGGTTCCGGTCGACGACACCGGCGACCCGGACAATCACGTCATTGCCGGCGACGCGCTGTCGCCATCGACCACGGCGTTTCTGGCGCAAAGGATCGCCGTCTGGATCGAAGCGGTGGTGAAGTAAGCCGACGAAAAAGGGCGGCCGAAGCATCGCTTCAGCCGCCCTTTCCTTGGTCTGTCCCGGCAATCAGCCAGGCTAAGCCTGACTGATTACAACGCGATCTGGCTTACGCAGCCCGCGCCGCCGGACGCTTGCCGCCGAAGCGGCGCTTGTTGTTGCCTTTGAAGGCCGGCTTGGCGCCTTCCGGCTTGCGCTCGCCGGCGAAGGCAGGCTTGTCGCCGAAGCGCTTCTTGCCAAAGCCGTTGCCCTTGTTCTCGCCACCGGGCCGCCTGCCGTCGCGACGGCCATTGCGGTCGTTGCGGTC
>NZ_RZOM01001085.1:0-2078 GCF_003999175.1 Mesorhizobium sp. M7A.F.Ca.ET.027.03.2.1
GCCATGAAGGGCGCAATGCTCGCCTTCGGCGGCCAGCGCGGCGCCAACATCGCGCTGATGGTCGAGGTGCTGGCGGCGGGCCTGTCGGGCGCCAACTGGTCGCTCGACGCGCCATGGTTCAGCGGCGGGCCGGACAGCCCCGGCACGGGACTATTCGTGCTTGCTATCGAACCCAAGCTGCTCGATCCGGATTTCGAGCAGCGGATGAAGGACCAGCTCGACCGGCTGCGGCGGCGCTTCGGTGTGCATGTGCCCGGTCGTGCCCGCGCAGAGGCCGCCGAGAAGGCGCAAGCGCGGGGCATCACGGCATCCAAGGCGGTGGTGCAGCGCATTTCCGAATTCGCCGCACGCTATTCTTCCTGAATAGTTTTTTATATCAAATAGTTATCTGAAATCTGCCCGCCGCAGGCGCGGCGCGGTGCGATTTTCTTTGCGCGCTGCTGAACCTTTCCGCGCCTTGCTGCGACCCAGCTTTGTCCAGGGCAAGGCGAGCTTGCCCGATCCACACCGGGGGAAGCAGCAAACCGAAATCGAAAGCCTGCATCACGCGAAGGCCGGTCCTTCGCGCCTCGGAAACCTCAACCCAAATCAAAGGAAATTGTCATGACCAACACCAAGATCACCATGCTGACCGCCGTCCTTCTGCTCGGCTCGTTCATGGGTGCCACACAGGCAGCCACCCTGAAGGCCGCGCCGGCCAAGCCGAGCAGCCCGGGTGTCATCGCCGCCCCGAGCGGCGGCGCCACCGAAGACCATTATTGCAAGAACGGCCATGCAAAATTCGCCAATTGCAGCGCCGATTTCGTCGCCGCCTGCAAGAAGGTTGGTGGCACCATGTCGGATGTTCAGGGCTGGGGTGGGCGTACTTGCTTCACGCCCTCCTGATACCGTCTCAGGTCAGGCCGCTCCGTCGGCCCCTGACTTCGCATGGATGTCACCCGGAAAACCCCGCTTCGGCGGGGTTTTCTGCGTTTTGATCGCACAATGAATAAAACATTCTTGTTTTGGTCAACTTTTGTTTATTTGACTTCGGCCGACCCGACCGGCCGTTTGCGCTGATTGAGCAAAACAGAGGAGCTATAATGTCGGCAAGCACGGACAACCCCCGCAACGCCCTTGTCATCCCGGTCCTTGGCAGGTTTTACGCGGCTCTGCACGATGGTGCCGAAACCGTTCTTCGCGTCGTCGCCGGCGGGTTTTTCGCCATCCATGGTTCGCAGAAGATCACCAATCCTTTCGGCGCTGCCGAGATGGTCGAGGGTCTCGGTTTCTATCCGGGCGCGTTGTGGTCGTTGCTTCTGGCCTGCACTGAATTCTTCGGCGGCATCTTCATCGCCATCGGGTTTTTGACGCGGCCGGCCGCCTTTGCCGGCCTGTTCGTGCTGCTGGTCACGGTCTGGTTCCACTGGGTCACGATGGACCAAGGCTATTCGGGCGCGGAAAAGTCGCTGCTTTGGGCGGCGATCCTGCTCTTCTTCGTCATTCGCGGCGGCAACCGCCATTCGGTCGACGCCCGTATGGGCAAAGCGTTCTGACAGGCTGATAGCGACGACGCGTCGCCCTTTGCCTTTGGCACGAAACGGATTATGAAACGGCTTCAGCCAAGCTTGCGAGCGCCGGAGCCAGCCATGACCGAAATCCTGCAGACCCCAAAGCTCGTCGTCGTCTTTGGCGGGTCAGGCTTTGTCGGCCGCCATGTCGTGCGCGCGTTGGCCAAGCGCGGCTATCGCATCCGGGTCGCCTGCCGGCGGCCCGATCTTGCCGGCCATTTGCAGCCGCTTGGCAATGTCGGCCAGATCCAGCCGGTGCAGGCCAATGTGCGCGTGCGCTGGTCGGTAGACCGCGCCGTGCAGGGCGCCGACCACGTCGTCAATCTGGTCGCCATCCTGCATGAGAGCGGCCGGCAGAAATTCTCCGCCGTGCACGAGTTCGGCGCCCGCGCAGTGGCCGAGGCCGCACGCTCGGTCGGCGCCGGCCTGACCCACATTTCTGCGCTTGGCGCCGATCTGGACTCCGAATCAGACTACGCGCGCACCAAGGCGCTTGGCGAAAAGGCTGTGCTGGAGACGATCAAGGAC
>NZ_RZOM01001086.1:0-2076 GCF_003999175.1 Mesorhizobium sp. M7A.F.Ca.ET.027.03.2.1
ATTGTGAAGAATTCTGTGTTTTCCTGGCGTGGAACGGTAGCCGGCCTTGCCGGCGGCCTGTTGCTGATCGCCAACGCTTCGGCGGACGAGGCCTGCGGCCTGTGCGTCAAGCAGATCGTCACCAACTCGGAACTGGCGACGTGTTTTCTCGATCAGTACGACCAGTTCGCCAAAAGCGGCAGCGACGCGGTTATCGTCGATCTCAGCAACTGCGCCTCGCGCGGCGTCGTCGAAGCCTTGCCGTCCCCCAACAAGGGGGCGGCGGAGCCCGACGTACAGTTCATGATTTCGCGCCTGCAACTGGAATGCCTGAAACGGAAGCTGGAGACGCCGGGCATCGTGCTGGATCCCTCCGCCACCATCGAACTGGACAGCTGCGGATGAAGAAGGCAGCGGGCAACACCAGGCAAACAGCAGCCGCCGCACCAGCAAAGGCGCCGGCCGGCAAAACGGCGCTGCCGGAAACCACCGAAGGTTTCCCGTGGCCAAGCGCCCACGAGATCAAGAAGGAGAGCAACCCCTTCACCGACCGCGACTGGCGCATGCTGGTCTATGCCTGGTCGGGCATGGCCGTGCGTCTCGCCATCATCTTCACCCTGATGTTCTCGGTCTACCAGTTCCTGGCCAACCAGGAGCAGAAGCGCGTCGAGCAGACCATGTCGCTTGTCGAACTCTGGGAAAACAAGGACTACCAGCAGGCGCAGCGCGCGCTGAAAGATCGTCTGACCGCGCTTAACGCCAAATATGACAATCTGCTCAGCGCCAACCCCTCGCCAACCGAGGAGCAGGTGTTCCGGCAACGGATCGGCATCGAGGCGATGACCGCCTCCGGCGGCGACATGCCGCTCGCCGATTTCAGCGAGAATTTCGATCGCATCGTCTATTTCCTCAACCGGCTGTCATTCTGCATCGACGGCGATTTGTGTTCGCGCAAAGTGACCGATGCTTATTTCCGTGACTATGCCGTCTCTTTCTGGAGCTATTTTGCCGGCTACATAGACAAGCAGCGCAAGGCGGGTTCTCCCACTTTCGCTTCGGCAATCGAGACCTATGTGCGCAATGGGCCGCCCACGGCCGAAGCCAAATAGCGGCGCGAAAAAGGCGGCGGGATTGCGCCGCCGCCTTTGTCTCCACCGCCAATGCGCAGCGATTATTTATACAGGCTGTTGATCCACTGGACGTTGGCAGCATTCAGGCGCACGGCGGTGTTCGCGTCGGAGCTTTCCGCCACGTTGACACCGGTGACGATGCGCTGCTTGGCTTTGTTGTCGTAAGCATAGACCGAGCTGCCGCTCGACCCTGGGAACGTATCGCAGTCGTACTGGAAATATTCCGGCGCGATGTTTTCGGCATGCACTTCGCAGTTTGCCTTCCACATCGTGCCCATCGGCTTGTCACCGGGATAGCCGACGAGATTGGCTGTGAAATCGCCGAGATCCTCATAGTTGGCATAGCCCAGCCAGCCGAGATTGGTGCCGACATCCTGCTTTAGCGTGACGACGCCGAGATCCCACAGCAGGACCGAACCATAATAGCCCTGGTAGTTGTCGATGAAGCCTTGCAGCACATAGGCGCTTTCGAAGGCGAAGGCGCCGAACGGTGCGTCGTCGGCCGTGCTGCCGTTCAGCCCCGGCACGAACAGGTAGTCGGAGAGCCAATCCTTGTCCTCATGACTGTAGAGGCAGTGCGCGGCGGTGAGCACCGTGCGCGGGCCGATCAGCGTTGCCGAACAGCTGCCGAAGCTGCCCGTCTTCGGCGATTTGGCTTCGAGATAGCCGATTGCCGAGAACGGATAGGTCTTGGTGTTCTTGACCTGCTCGCGATCGTCGGTGCCGAAAACCTGGCGGCCGGCTTCGCCTTCGCCGAGGTCCGGATCCTCGGTCTTGCGCTCAGCCCCGTCTTTTCCGGTGGCCGGAGCGTTCAGTTCCTTGATGATAAGCTCCCGCAGCGCTTCGCTCGGCTCGATCTTGATCTCCTTGCCATCGGCGGACCGTCCGACGATGCCGTAGGATTTGACAGCCGTTGCCTCGTCGGCAAGCGGCGCGGCGCGGCTGTCTTCGTCGGTCAGCTTCGGTG
>NZ_RZOM01001087.1:0-2067 GCF_003999175.1 Mesorhizobium sp. M7A.F.Ca.ET.027.03.2.1
ATGAAATCCCCTCGCCCGGATCGAGGTCGAGGACGATCTGGTCGGGTCTGTCGAGGCCGGTGCGGTGGGTGCCCCAGGTATGGAACTCGACGACGCCGAACTGCGCCAGCGCCAGATACCCTTTCGCGCCTTCGACCGAGAGATAGGATTTGGTCTCGCCCTCGGAATTTGTCGCCTCGAATGTCACCACCGAGGGCGGCATGCCGGTGAAGGCGTGGCGCTGGAAGAAGCAATCCTTCGGCAGGCCGGTCGGGCAGCGCACCAGCGACACCGGCCGACCGAGGATGTGCGGCAGCATGAAATCGCCGACCAGCGCATAATAGACGGCGATGTCGATCTTGGTCGGGCCGGTCTTGCCGAACAGCCGGCGCGTCGGATTGGTCACCCAGATGGTGGCAAGGTCGGCCTCGGCGATCAGCCGCTTGCGTTTGGACGAGACCGGCGTCGACAGGCCGACATCCCTCAAACCGCGGAAGACGCCGTGGCGCAGTGCGTTGTCCGATGTGCGGTTGGCGTAATGGATGTGCGCCGACAGCAGCGGCCGCACCCAGTTCATCTCGCGCATGATTTCGCGCGGGACGCCCTCGGGCGGCGTGGCGCCTTCCCGCAGCGGCTCCAGCCTGCCGAGCAACTCACCGGCGGTGGCGGCATCGAAACCGGTGCCGACCTTGCCGCGATAATGGAATTCACCATCCTCAAACTCTGCCATGCCGAGCGCCGCCAGCCCTTCGGCCGCATCGGAGATGGTGAAGCCTGCGATGACGAAGTCGTCCGACAGCAGCGCCTTGGTCTTGGTCCAGCTTTTGCTTCGGCCGCTCTGATAGATGGCCGTGGCGCGCTTGGAGACGACACCCTCCAGCCCCAGTTCCGCCGCCTGGTCGTAGAGCCCCTGCCCCGAGCCCTCGACATGGTCGGAGAACTGGATGGCGGAATTGGCGCCGAGGCCCGACAGCATCTGCGCCAGCAGCGCCTTGCGCCGGACCAGCGGCGCCTTGGTCAGGTCCCAGCCGTCGAGATGGAGAAGATCGAAGGCGTAGAAATGGAGCTTGCTGCCGGCGCCCTGCGCCAGCGCATCCTGCAGCAGCGCGAAGCGGCTGATGCCCTTGGCATCGAGCACCACGATCTCGCCGTCGACGATGGCGTCGCGGCACGGCAGTTTGGCGAACGCATGCGGCAGGTCGCCATAGCGCTTCGTCCAGTCGATGCCGCCACGGGTGATCAGCTTGACCGCGCCCTCAGTAAGATGCGCCATGGTGCGGTAGCCGTCGAATTTGATTTCGTGCAGCCAGACTTCCCTTGTGTCCTCGCCATCCGGTGGTTTTGGCATCTGCGTCGCCAGTTGCGGCTCGATACGAGCAAGCATGGGGGCCTTGAACGCGCCCGGCAGCGTGCCGGGCTTCAGCGATCCCTGTCTGGGCGCGGGTTTGGCGGCTGGCTTCGCCGGCGCCGCCAGCTCCTCGATGCGCAATCCGGATTTGACGCTTTCCGGCCGGGCCGTGAGGATGTCAAGCGCGGTGTCGGCGGCGAGGTCGCGCTCCTTGAACAGCAGCCAGTTCTTCTTGTTTTCGTCTTCCCCGGGTTTCGGCTTCAGCCGGGTCAGCATCCAGCCGCCATTGAGCTTGTCGCCGGCCAGCCGGAACTTGAAGGCGCCGGTGCGCAAACTCTTTTCGACATCGTCCATCGGCGCCCAGCTGCCGGTATCCCAGACGATCATCGGCCCGCCGCCATACTCGCCTTCGGGAATGACACCTTCGAAGTCGATGTATTCGAGCGGATGATCCTCGGTCTCGACCGCCAGTCTTTTGTCGGCCGGATTGAGCGAAGGGCCGCGCGGCACCGCCCAGCTTTTCAAGACATCGCCGACCTGCAGGCGCAGATCATAATGGTCTGCGGTGGCGTGGTGCTTGTGGACGACGAAGCGGTTGCCGTCGCTGCTGACGAGCCCGCCAACCGGTTCCGGCGTCTTGGAGAATTCGCGTTTGGCGCGATAGGCTCTGAGCTTTGGCGGGGTGGTCATGGCAAAGGTCGAAGCACGGAGGCCAGGAACAAGCCAGTCGCGCTCAATCG
>NZ_RZOM01001088.1:0-2067 GCF_003999175.1 Mesorhizobium sp. M7A.F.Ca.ET.027.03.2.1
AGCCTGGACGCCGCCGAGAAAGCCATCGGTGCTGACGTCCAAGGTCTGGCCGGCGTCTTCCTCGAAGAAATTGCCGCTCGGATCAACTGCATCGGCACTTCCCCAGCCATAGCCGGCGTTGATACCGACATAACCACCGGACCAGTTGAAACCCGCCGGCATCTCGGTCGTGACCGCATCGGCCGCGAACGATGCGCCGCAGGCAGAGATCAAGAAAGTGGACGCAATAATTAGACGTTTCATCGAAATCCCCCAAGAATAGATTGGGAGAATACCACGGCGCGGGTCATTCGGCAGCCCAGCAAATCAGACAGCCACAAATTGTTGCAGAAAAAACACAGTGGCTTGATCCAGGAACAATACTCGCCGACCGGCAAGGCTGCACTTTAAATCGAAAGCAAGTCAGGGCACACGAGCCATCTCCAGCAGCGCCTGCACGGAGCGCCAGTTGCGTGCGGTACCCGGGGCTTTCAGCGTGCGCGGGATCAGCCCGGCAAACACCGATTTGCCCAGCCCGTCCGGCGCGTGCAAGTAGAGCACATCGCCCTTGATCTCGAAGCGTTCGGGGCCGGTGCACTTTTCGGTCAGCCGCGCCACCTCGTCCGCCGTCGGTTCGCGCTCCAGCACATAGGCATGCAGCTTCGTGTGGTCCGCGGCAACTTCCGGATAGGGATTTTCGCTCACCAACCGTTCGAACCATGAGAGATCGCGCACCATGATGCGCGAATAAAAACCCCATTTCTTCTCGAAGGCTGCTTCGATCTGTTTCGCCAGTGTCGCTGCGTCGCCCTTCTTCGCCCGGAACACGGCATTGCCGCTCTGCACATAGGTGGCGACATCGGAAAAGCCGAGATCCTCGAAGAACGACCGCAGCTCCGCCATTTTGACGATGCGGTTGCCGCCGACATTGATGCCGGAAAACAGTGCGACGAAGATTTTTCCTACCTCCTTGCCGCTCATATGATGAAACCGGCCAATGTCTCGTTGTCGGTGATGTCCTGATACTGGACGCCTTCGGCCTCGAACTTCGCCTTGAGCAGATCGAAATTGCGGCGGTCCTTGGTTTCGATGCCGATCAGCACCGACCCGAAATTGCGCGCCGATTTCTTCAGATATTCGAAACGGGCGATGTCGTCGTCGGGCCCGAGCAGTTCGAGGAAGTCTCGCAGCGCGCCGGGCCGCTGCGGAAAGCGGATGATGAAGTATTTCTTCAGCCCCTCGAAGCGCAGCGCCCGTTCCTTGACGTCCGGCAGCCGCTCGAAATCGAAATTGCCGCCCGAAACCACGGCAACGATGGTCTTGCCCCTGATCTCCTTCTTGGAGAAATCCTTGAGCGCATCGATCGCCAGCGCGCCAGCCGGCTCCAGCACGACGCCTTCGACGTTGAGCATTTCGATCATGGTGGCGCAGAGCCGGTTTTCCGGGATCAGCCGCACCGTTTCGGCCGGAAAATCCTTGAGATGACGCAACGGCTCGCGGCCGATCTCGGCCACCGCGGCGCCATCAACGAAATTGTCGACCTTGGCGAGTTTGAGCCGTTTTCCCGCCGCAAGGCTTTCGCGCAGGCTCGGCGCGCCTGCCGGTTCGCAGAAGACGAAGCGTGCTTCCCTGCCCTGATCGGCGAAATAATGGGTGACGCCAGCGGCAAGTCCGCCACCGCCGACCGGCAGCATGACGATATCGGGCATGCGGGCGCCCGGCATCTGGTCCGCGATCTCGTAGGCGACGGTTGCCTGGCCCTCGATAATGTCCTTGTGATCGAAGGGCGGCACCATATGGGCGCCGGAACTGCCAGTGAATTCCAGGGCCGCGCGATAGCAGTCGTCGAAGAAATCGCCGACCAGCCTGATCTCGATGAAATCGCCGCCGAACAGCTTGGTCTTGTCGATCTTCTGCTGCGGCGTCGTCACCGGCATGAACACAACGCCTCGCCTGCCGAAATGGCGGCAGACGAAAGCAAAACCCTGCGCGTGGTTGCCGGCGGACGCGCAGACGAACAGTTCAGCCTCGTTGCCGGCCGCCAGTGTCTTGCGGAAGAAATTGAAGGCGCCGCGGATCTTGTAAGAG
>NZ_RZOM01001089.1:0-2066 GCF_003999175.1 Mesorhizobium sp. M7A.F.Ca.ET.027.03.2.1
GCCGATGTCCATCGCCAGCAGCGGATTGCGGTTCCTCTGCGAAATCTTGTTCCAGGTAAAATCCTTCTGGCCGTAATAGCGGTAGAAATCCGGATAATCGCGCCACAGGTGCAGGGCGAGCTGCGCCAGCTCGCGCACGGTCGTCTGTTGGCCATCTGCCGGCAGGCCGGTCGAATTGACGAAAGTCGACGTCTTGAGGCCGATCTGGCGGGCCCGTTCGGTCATCTGCGCGGCAAAATTGTCCTCGGATCCCGACATGCCTTCGGCGATGATGATGCAGCCGTCATTGGCCGCCTGCACGGTCACGCCCTGAATCAGGTCTTCGAGCCGGATCGACGACTTGAGCTTGGCGAACATCGTGGATGTTCCGGAAGGCGCGCCGCCCTTGCGCCAGGCGTTTTCGCTGACAACGAACGTATCGTCGAGCTTCAGGCGACCAGACTTGATGGCGTTGAAAACCACTTCCATGGTCATCAGCTTGGCCATCGAGGCCGGCGGTATCGACTTGTCGGCATCCTTGGAAAACAGCACCGTCCCGGTCTCGGCGTCGATCATGAAGGCCTGTGCGGCCTTGGTCTCGAACAGCTGTGCACCGGCCGGAGCCTGGAAAAACAGCAGCAGGCCAAAAACCAGAAGCCCGGCGAGCGGGAGCAAGCGAAATTGCATGATGTTCGACCCGTTGGCCGGCACCGCCGGCAAGCCCGCAAAAAGTATCGGGCTTTTTGCACGGCGGATCAACCGCGTAGCGGAAATCCAGCCTGGCTTGTGCTCAGTTGCGCACAGCCAGCGCATCGGGAGCGCCATGCGACCAGGCAGCCTGCAACATCTCGTCCAGATTGCGGTGGCCATCGGGATAGAGATTGACCGAATACCAATCCTCGCCGTCGAGTTCCGAACGCTGGATCTCGATCTTGCCGAAGGCGGCAAGCTGAGCGGCAATACGCTTGGCTTCTCCGGCGTCCTCGAACGAACCGGCAGCGACATAGTCGGTGGACGGACCGGCCGGTGGCGGCTGCCGCTTCCACGATTGAAGCACGTCGGCCGGCGACATGCCGTCGCCACCCAGCGCAGCGAAGGCACTTGAGGCGCGTTCGACCCGTTCGTCGGCGTAGGACAGCGAGGCCACGGCAAACGGCGATTGCGGCGGCAGATTGATCTGCGGGCGTTCCGGCACGATGGGCCCGAAATCCGGAAGCGCCAGATCGCCATACGCCGACGGCTGCGCCGACATGGCCGGCTGGACAGAACCGGAATCGGTCAACTGGCCCGGAAACGGCACGGCCGCGCTGCCCGCAGGCAGGCTGGGCGACGGCCCGTTCATGGCGACCATGACGCCGGTCGGCAGTCCGTCCGACGGGTCGGGCACTCTGTTGCCGGGATGGTAGGAAGCCATCAGATATTGGTCGTCATCGCCGTCAAGCGGCGCGCGGCCGACATATTCGACCTTCACCTGAGCGGTGCCGGTGTTGGCATAGTCAAGCATCTGGGCAGCGCGCTCCGACACATCGATGATGCGGCCTTCGTGATATGGGCCGCGATCGTTGACGCGAACGATGACCGAACTGCCGGTCTTGAGGTTGGTGACGCGGGCATAGCTTGGCAGCGGCATGGTCGGGTGCGCTGCGGTCAGGTGGGTCATGTCGTAGACTTCGCCATTGGCGGTAAGCCGGCCATGGAAGGCGTCGCCATACCAGGAGGCCAGGCCGACCTTGGCGTAGCGCTTGTCTTCCTTCGGGTAATACCACTTGCCGCGGACCTGATAAGGTTTGCCGAGCTGATCCCTGCCGCCGCCACGTTGGATGCGCCCATTCTGGGAGATCACGCGCGGGCTTGCCTTCACGCCATATTCGGATTCGGCGAAATATTCCTTGGAGCGGGTCTTCTTGTAGACCATCGCTTTCGGCTCGGGCTGCGACGCACAAGCCGCCAGCAAGGCGGCCGACATGGCGAACAACGCGACTGCAGCAGCGCGACGAAGACGCGGTTGCGTCACAGCCTGCATTTTCCTGATGTCCCCTTCAGTCTTGCCTAGACGTCGTATCCAACCGTCGAAGAAGCCGAAACAC
>NZ_RZOM01000108.1:0-9498 GCF_003999175.1 Mesorhizobium sp. M7A.F.Ca.ET.027.03.2.1
CTCTCGCAAAGCAGGAGACCGACGAATTTGAGGGGCTGATTTCAGGATGGAGCATGCGATCTATCTCGTCACGCTGGTCGGCACAGCGCTTGTCGTCGTCGCCGCGTTTTCGAGCCTGATCGCCTTCCGCTTCGGCGCTCCTCTTCTGCTCCTGTTTCTCTGCATTGGCCTCGCCACCGGCACCGACGGACTCGGCATCCAGTTCGACAACGCCCGCATCGCTTATTTTGCCGGCTCACTGGCGCTGGCCGTCATCCTGTTCGATTCCGGTTTCGGCACGCCGCTCAACGCCTTGCGGCAGGCTGCAGGCCCGGCTTTGTCGCTGGCGACCTTCGGCGTGCTTGTCACCACCGGCCTGTTCGGCGTCGCCGCCCATTATCTGCTCGATCTCACCTGGCTGGAATCCTTCCTGCTCGGGGCTGCCGTAGCCTCCACAGATGCGGCGGCCGTGTTCTTCCTGCTGCGCGCCGGCGAGATCAATCTGCGCGAACGCGTGCGCTCGACGCTCGAGGTGGAATCCGGCACCAACGACCCGATCGCCATCTTCCTGACCATCACGCTGGTAGAGATCATCGCCGCCCACGCCAACCCCGAGACCAATGTCCTGGTCACCAGCCTGTTCCTTGGCTTCCTCCTCAACATGGGCCTTGGCGCTGTCGTCGGCGTGCTCGGCGGCCTCGCCATCGTGCGCCTCGTCGACCGGCTCAATCTCGACCACGGCCTGCTGCCGATCTTCGTGCTGACCTTGTCGCTGATGGTGTTTGCAGCCGCCGGCGCCATTGGCGGCTCGGGCTTCCTGGCGGTCTATATCGCCGGCCTCATCTCGGGCAATTCCGATATCCGCGCCGTCACCATTCTCAAGCGCTTTCAGGACGGCATGTCGTGGCTGGCGCAGATCATCATGTTCCTCATCCTCGGCCTGTTCGCGACACCGTCGCAATTTCCGGCGATCATGGTGCCGGCGGTGCTGCTCGGCCTGTTCCTGATGTTCATCGCCCGCCCGATCGCGGTCTGGCTCTGCCTGATCCCGTTCCGTCTGCCGCGCCCCGAGGTCGCCTTCGTCTCCTGGGTCGGCCTGCGCGGCGCGGTGTCGATCCTGCTCGCCATCACCCCGCTGCTGGGCGGGCTGGAAAACGGCCGTGTCATCTTCAACACCGCCTTCATCATCGTACTCGTGTCGCTGGTCATCCAGGGCTGGACAGTCGGACCGCTGGCGCGCCGCCTCGGTCTGATCGTGCCGGCACGGCTCGGACCGCTGGACAAGGTCGAGCTGGAACTGCCGGGCTCGGCCCATCACGAGCTTCTTGCCTATCGCGTTGCACACGGCAGCCCGGTGGCGCGCGGCGAGCGCATCCCACGCTGGGCGCGACCCTCGCTGGTGTTGCGCGACGGCCGCTCGATGCGCTTCCAGGACATGGGCCGGCTCGCCGCCGGCGACCAGGTCTACATTTTCGTGCCGGACCGCTATCCGCGCCTGCTCGACAAGCTGTTCGCGAGCCGTGCAGTGGTCGATCCCGAGGATGCCGATTTCTTCGGTGCCTTCGCCGTCGACCCCGCGCGCTCCGCCGCTGAACTGGAAGCGGCCTATACGCCAGGCCTGACCGAAGCGGAGCAAAAGCTCACCGTTGGCGCGCTGGTCACGGCGCGGCTCGGCGGCCATGCCGAATACGCCGACCGCGTCCTGCTCGGCCCGATAGAACTGATCGTCCGCGACGTCGACGACAAGGGCAAGATCATAGGCCTCGGCCTCTCTTTCGAGCCGACCGCGCCGGTGGCGCGGGTGCCGGTCTTCCTCAGCGCCGGCGAAATCGGCGATCGTCTTTCCGCCTTCATCCGCAACTGGCGCAAGCCGACCGAGACGCAGGAGGCCGAGGCGCGGGCGGACGAAAAGCAGGCCCCGGAGCCAGCGCCGGAAAAGGCAGCAACCGAAAGCTGACAAACCCGCTATTGAGCGCTGCCATTCATCCGCCCCGCCGGTGCAAGATCGTGCCCACTTCAAAATTTCGGTTCGAGCGCGCCCTAAGCCTTGCATCGACACCGATGCGGGGTATGGTCCCCCGGTTTTTCGCGAAAGGAACCCCGCATGGCCGCCTTCAAGACACTCGACGATATCGGCAACATCAGCGGCAAGCGCGTGCTGGTGCGCGTCGACCTCAACGTGCCTGTCACTGAGGGCAAAGTCACCGACACCACCCGCATCGAACGCATCGCGCCGACCATCGCCGAGCTGTCAGGCAAGGGTGCCAAGGTCATCCTGCTCGCCCATTTCGGCCGACCCAAGGATGGCCCCTCGCCCGAATTCTCGCTGGAACCGATCGCCAAGGCGACAGCCGACGTGCTCGGCCGCCCCGTCGGTTTCGCCTCGGATTGCGTCGGCGACACGGCCGGAAGCGCTGTCGCCGCCATGAACAAGGGCGACGTGCTGCTGCTCGAAAACACCCGCTTCTACAAGGCCGAGGAGAAGAACGATCCGGCCTTCACGGAAAAACTCGCCGCCAATGGCGATATCTTCGTCAACGACGCCTTCTCGGCCGCGCACCGCGCGCATTCTTCGACGGAGGGGCTGGCGCATCTGTTGCCGGCTTTTGCCGGCCGCACCATGCAAGCCGAGCTTGAGGCGCTGGAGAAGGGCCTGGGAAAACCGGTTCGTCCGGTCGTCGCCATTGTCGGCGGCGCCAAAGTCTCGACCAAGATCGATCTGTTGATGAACCTGGTGAAGAAGGTCGATGCCCTCGTCATCGGTGGCGGGATGGCCAACACCTTTCTTGCCGCGCGTGGCACCAATGTCGGCAAATCGCTGTGCGAGCATGATCTCGCCGCGACCGCCAAGCAGATCATGATCGAGGCGGCCGAGGCCGGCTGCGCCATCATCCTGCCGGTCGACGGCGTCGTCGCCAAGGAGTTCAAGGCGGGCGCGGAATGCGAGACCGTCGCCATATCGGACGTGCCGGCCGACGGCATGATCCTCGATGTCGGCGCCAAAACCGTGACGGCCATCGGCGAATGGATCGACCGCGCCGCGACACTGGTCTGGAACGGCCCGCTCGGCGCCTTCGAGATCGCGCCCTTCGATCATGCGACGGTAGCGGCGGCCAAGCATGCGGCGGCGCGCACCAAGGAAGGCAAGTTGGTCTCGGTTGCCGGTGGCGGCGATACGGTGGCGGCGCTCAACCATGCCGGCGTCGCCGACGACTTCACCTATGTCTCGACCGCCGGCGGCGCTTTCCTGGAATGGATGGAAGGCAAGCCACTGCCCGGCGTCGACGTGTTGAAGCGCTGAGGCTCCGAGGCGAGGCGATCAACACTCGGAGAGCGAACAAGGCCGCCCGAGGCATTCAATCGATTCGAGCTTTCCGATGCCATTCCTTTGGCGGTAGACTTCCGTTAAGCGCGGAACAACCGTTTCAGGAGAAGCAACAATGAGCGAACGTCTCGAAGACATTGCCGCCGCAATCGTCGCCGACGGCAAGGGCCTGCTGGCGGCCGACGAAAGTTCAGGCACCATCAAGAAGCGCTTCGACGTCATTGGCGTCGAATCGACCGCCGACAGCCGCCGTGACTACCGCGAGATGATGTTCCGCACCAGGGAGGCGATGACCCGTTACATCTCCGGCGTCATCCTCTTTGACGAGACGATCCGCCAGAAGGCCGCCGACGGCACGCCGCTGGTCGACATCATCAAGGCGGCCGGCGCCATCCCCGGCATCAAGGTCGATGCCGGCGCCAAGCCGCTGGCCAGGTTTCCCGGCGACACCATCACCGAAGGCCTCGATGGCCTGCGCGAGCGCCTTGCCGATTACTACAAGCTGGGCGCCCGCTTCGCCAAATGGCGAGCGGTGATCGACATCGACCAGGCCAAGGGCGTGCCCTCGGCCAATTCGATCGGCTCGAACGCCCATGCACTTGCCCGCTATGCCGCCCTTTGCCAGGAGGCCGGCATCGTGCCGATCGTCGAGCCGGAAGTGCTGATGGACGGCGCCCACGACATCGATACCTGCTACGACGTCTCGAAGGCAACGCTGATCAAGCTTTATGACGAGCTCCATGCGGCTGGCGTCCTGCTGGAAGGCACCATCCTGAAGCCCAACATGGTGCTGGCCGGCAAGAAATCGGGCAAGGTGAGCAGCCCGGAAGAAGTCGCGGAAAAGACCATAAAGCTGTTTCGCGAGACCGTGCCGGCAGCGGTGCCGGGCATCGCCTTCCTCTCCGGTGGCCAGGAGGACGAGGAGGCGACCGCCAACCTCAACGCCATCAACGCCATCGGCCCGCACCCGTGGAAGCTGACCTTCTCCTACGGCCGCGCGCTGCAGGCCGCGCCGCAGAAAGCCTGGAGCGGCAAGGCCTCGAATGTCGCCGCCGGCCAGGCCGCCTTCACCCATCGCGCGCATATGAACCATCTGGCGGCGCTTGGAAAATGGAAGGCGAGCCTGGAACAGGCCGCCTGATCAAAATCCTTCCGTCTTGCCTTTGAACCCGGGCCGATGCGCCCGGGTTTTTGTTTGCCCGGACTTGGGGCAGAGCCTCTCCGTCCTTATTTCCTCTCCGGCGATGTCGGTTTGCGCCCATCCCGAACGTCCTTGGGATGACATTCAGGGAGAGGTTCATGCATCGCAACAAGATCGTTTCGCGCGAAGACTGGTTCCAGGCGCACAAGGCGCATCTGGCGCGCGAGAAGGAATTGACGCGGTTTCGCGAGCGGATCGCCGCTGAACGGCGTGAACTGCCCTGGCTGAAGATCCGGAAAGACTATGTCTTCGAGACCGAACAAGGGCCGAAGAGACTGACCGACCTGTTTGGCACCAACAGCCAGCTGATCGTCTATCACTTCATGTTCGGGCCGGGCTGCGTCAATCATTGCGAGGGCTGCTCATTCCTTGCAGACCATATCGACGGCGCCAATCAGCATCTGCGGCATCACGACGTGTCGCTGGTCGTGGTTTCGCGCGCTCCACTGGCGGAACTTCTGCCTTACAAGCAGCGCATGGGCTGGAAGTTCGACTGGGTGTCGTCCTATGCCTCGGATTTCAACTTCGACATGCAGGTCTCCTTCACCGACAAGCAGATCGCCGCCGGCGACACCACCTACAATTTCGAGACCCGTCCACGGACATCCAAGGAGCTTCCCGGCACCAGCGTTTTCTACCGGGACGAGAACCGCGACATCTTCCTCACCTTCATGTCGCGCGCCCGCGGCGGCGAGGCGCAGATCGGCGCCTACGACTATCTCGACATGACGCCGAAGGGCCGCAACGAGAACGGCCCCTATCACGGACTGATGGATTGGGTGCGGCTGCACGATGAATATCAGGGCAAGCAAGCGGGGCAGGCGAGTTGCTGCGAAGAGCGTTCCCGCCGACCAAAACATGCGCTAAGGCTGCCGCTGATCGTTTAACGGTACTGCTATGCGCTTCCCGTCCCTACTCACCTGGCTCGCCTTCCCGGTCTATATCTGGCAAGGCCTCGGCGTGCGACGCCGCACCACGCGCATGCTGCCGGCGCAAGGGCCGGTCATGCACGAAATATCAGGCAAGGCGCCTGATATCTCGCTTCTGGTGCTGGGCGATTCGTCCGCCGCGTCGGTCGGCATAGGCAATTCGGAACATGGGCTTGCCGCGCAACTCGCCGTGCTGATTTCACAAAGCACAGGCCGCACCGTGCGCTGGCGGGCGGCCGGCTTTAATTCGGCAACGTCGGGCCAGATACGCGACCATGTCCTGCCCAATCTGTCGGCCGAACCGTGGACGCATATCGTGTTGGCCATTGGCACCAACGACACCAAGAATTTTCACTCCGTGCCGCGCTTCAAGAAGGAGTTCGGCGGCCTGCTCTACGGCCTGCGCGCCAAATGGCCGGAAGCACGCGTGGTGTGGTCGCCGGTGCTGGAGTTCACGCGGGCTCCGGCCATGCCGCCGCTGCTCGGAAAAATCCTTGAGATTCGCGCCACCGACATGAACCGGATGGGCGAACGCCTTTGCCTGGAGCGCGGCGCGGTGCCGGCGCCGCGCCTGCCGATCACCAATCCGGAAGCCCGCTTTGCGTCGGACGGCTTTCACGCCTCGGAAGCAGGCTACCGGGCCTGGGCCGAGCATCTGGTTGGCCCGGTGCTTGGCAATTGAGCACCGACGACAAGTGCCGTCCTACGTCAAATGCCCGAGCACGGCCGCCAGGGAAATCGCGGCCATGGCGAGCAGTGCCAGTTTCCAGAAATCACCACGTCGCTTGAGGCCCGGCCAGCCAAGCGGCTTGATCAATTGAATGACCATGAAACCGACGATGACAAGGGCGAGAAATTTCGTCATGCCGCCTTTGACCAGCAACGCGCCCGGCTGTCAAAGCACGTCGTTCATTGCCTGAGAAAGAACGACGCCGCGATCCTGGGTCGGAACGCGGCGCCCGCCTGCCGGTGGCAAACGATCTACTTCAGCGGCTTGAGGCCGGCCTCGATCGAAGCGCGCTTCGGTTCGAGGAATGGCGGCAGGGCAAGACTTTCCCCCAGTGTTTCCAGCGGCTCGTCGGCGGTGAACCCCGGTCCATCGGTGGCGATCTCGAACAGGATGCCGTTCGGCTCGCGGAAATAGAGAGAACGGAAATAATAGCGCTCGACCTCGCCGCTCGACGGCAGCCGAAACTCGGCCAGCCGCGCCGTCCATTGATGCAGCGTCTCCTGGTCCGGCGCCCTGAAGGCGACATGGTGAACCGCACCCGCGCCTTGCCGTGCCGGCGCCAGTCCCGGCTGCACCAGGACATGCAGCTCCGCCGCCGGCCCGCCCTCGCCCATTTCGAAGACGTGAACCTCCCCCTCCGGCGAGGCATAGTCGCGCGCCTTGCGCATGTTCATCACCTTGGTCACCACCGCCTCGGTGTTGGTGATGTCGGGAACGCTGATGACGATCGGCCCGAGCCCGCGTATCTGGTGCTCGACCGGTACCGGGCTTTGCGCCCAGGGATGGCTGCCGCCCTTGCCGCCATCGCTGACCAGGCGCAGACGCTGGCCCTCGGGATCTTCGAAGTCCAGTGACGCATAACCGCCGATGTCGGCGATCTCTCCTGTTGCCAGGCCTTCGTCGGTCAAGTGTTGCTTCCACCAGGCAAGGCTCTCCCGGTTGCCGACCCTGAGGCTGGCCCGCACGATGCTGTGCGTGCCGCGCCGCTCGCGGCCGACCGGCCAGTCGAAGAAGGTAAGGTCGGTGCCCGGCGTCGCTTCGCCGTCGGCATAGAAGAGGTGGTAGGCCGAGGTGTCGTCCTGGTTTACGGTCTTCTTGACCAGCCGCAGACCCAGCACCTTGGTGTAGAAATGAAGATTGCCGGGCGCATTGGCGGTGATGGCGGTCAGATGGTGGATACCTGTCAGTTGCAAGCTCATGGTCGTCTCCCTGCTGTTGGGGAAAAATTTTCTCCCTTCATATCAGACCTGCGGTCACCTCGCTGAAGGCCGCGTATCCCGACAGTCCGTCGCCGGAAGCTGAACAGCGGCACCGAATACAACGCCGTCTCTATGAACAATCGGAAGTCGCAAACCTGCCTTGAGGCACCGGTCGATGCG
Source organism: Mesorhizobium sp. M7A.F.Ca.ET.027.03.2.1 (assembly GCF_003999175.1). Taxonomy (NCBI): domain Bacteria; kingdom Pseudomonadati; phylum Pseudomonadota; class Alphaproteobacteria; order Hyphomicrobiales; family Phyllobacteriaceae; genus Mesorhizobium; species Mesorhizobium sp. M7A.F.Ca.ET.027.03.2.1. The sequence goes on from NZ_RZOM01000108.1 coordinate 7,544, forward strand.
GCGAGAAGCGATGCCTTGCCTGCGGCGCGCGCACTGTCCGGAACTATTGTTCGCCCCCTGCCATCCTCCTGACAGACTGCTGTCAGGAGGGGTATGCGATAGTGCCTCTACACAGAGAGAGGAGACTAGCCATGAACGGTTATACCATTCTGCGCGGCATGCAGCACTATGTCGGCAAGATCCGCACGATGCGCAACGAGATCCGCACCCAGCGGTTCATGAACTCGCTGCCGGCGGACATTCGTAAGGATATCGGCTGGCCGGACATGTATGCGGACCGTGGCCCTCGCGGCAATTGAAGCCAATTTTTCGACCCGGCGATTGGATGTCGGCGCGTCAACGCCCAGATAACAGGTCCGGTGCGCGAGGATGGGAGCGAGCTTATGCCCGAACAGAAGACGATCGGTTTCCTTTTCATCGAAGGTTTTGCCGACTGGGAGTATGGGCTGCTGGCGGCCTCGGCAGTCGAATGGTTCGGTGCCCGTGCCATGTCGCTGACACCGGATGGCAAGCAGGTGACCGGGATCAGCGGCTTTCGGCTGATCCCCGATCGCTCAACAGGCGCCAGCGAGAATGCCGATCTAGATGCCATTGCCGTCATTGGTTCCGACCAGTGGACGGGCAAGGCACCGCCTGATGTAGGCGACCTGCTTGCAGCCATTGCATCGCGCGGCGGTGTGGTCGGCGGTATCTGCGCCGGCACGCTGGCGCTGGCCCGAGCCGGCCTGTTCGAGAAGACCAGGCATACCAGCAATGGCCGCGACTGGATCAATGGTCATGAGGCCGGTTATGCCGGTGCCGAGAACTACCAGGATGTGCCGCATGCCGTAGCCGACGGCAAAATTGTTTCCGCGCCAGGTTCGGCACCAGGCACCTTCGCACTCGCCTTTCTGAAGACGCTCTACCCCGAAAGAGGCGGCGATCTCGCGCGGATGCGGACACTGTTTGCCAAGGAATATGCTGAAGGCTCCTGACAGTATGCTGTCAGGAGGGCCGTGCAATGGTGCCAGCTTCGGACACCGCGCATTGGCGTCAAAGGACGATCGATGAAGAGTTGGAACGACAGACTGAGCACACCAGGCATCAACGGCGTGAAGCCAACGCCGCGCACGATGGCCGATGTCGTCGAAGGCCAGCCTATGCTGGTGCCGACGGCGCGCCAGGTTGATGATTTCATCCGCTCGATTCCCGAAGGCATCGAGATGGATGTGCGTGCGCTACGGACAGCACTTGCCATCCAGCATGGCGCCGAAGTGACATGCCCGGTCACCATAGGCTATCATCTGCGCACTGTTGCCGAAGCCGCCAACGAGGACCTCCAGCGCGGCATGGCGCTGAGTGACGTGGCACCGTTCTGGCGCGTGCTCGATGCGAAAACACCGACGACGAAGAAACTGTCCTTCGGCGCGGAGTTCGTCGCCGCGCAGCGCAAGCGCGAAGGGCTGAAACCATGAGGCACGCCGCCCAAAAGTGTTCTGCGGTTTTGGGATAACGGCATGCGCGAAAACACGATGCCGTGCCGTCCAAAAGTGGACATCAGTTTTGGGCGACATGCATAGAGACAACGCCGAGGGACCATACGATGCGCCGCGCCGACAGGCTCTTCCAGATCGTGCAGCATCTGCGCGGTGGCCGACTGGTCACCGCCCACAAGCTCGGCACGTGGCTCGAGGTTTCCGAGCGAACCATCTATCGCGACATTGCCGACTTGCAATCGACCGGGGTGCCGATCGACGGCGAGGCCGGCGTTGGCTACATGATGAGGGAGGGTTTCGACCTTCCGCCGCTGATGTTCACGCGTGACGAGATCGTCGCGCTGGTCGCCGGCGCCCGCATGGTGCGCGCCTTTGGCGGTGCCGCCATGGCGAGGGCCGCCGACGAGGCGCTGGTCAAGATCGGCGCCGTATTGCCCGATGCCGAGAAAGACCGCATCGCCCGCACCGAGATCCACACAC
>NZ_RZOM01001090.1:0-2065 GCF_003999175.1 Mesorhizobium sp. M7A.F.Ca.ET.027.03.2.1
GAACAAGGTTGCCGACACACTCGGGCGCAATCGGCTTGCGCGCGAGATCGAACCCGATGAAGTCGCAAACGTCATCCGCCCCATCTATGAGCGCGGAGCCCGGGTCATGGCGGATCATGTCCGAAGCTACGTCCGTTCCGCCTATAGTTGGGGCATGAAATCCGAGCATGATTATCGGAACAGCTCCCCTCGCCGCTTCCGGCTTGCTTACAACCCGGCGGCGGGCATCCCGACCGAACCAAAGAATGTCGGCACCCGCTGGCTCGATGAGGACGAGTATGTCCGGCTGTATCGCTGGCTCGAATGCCCCGACACTCCCGTGCATCCGCCCTACGCCCGCGCCATCCGCATCCTGATGCTGACGGGACAACGCGTCGAAGAGATTGCACGACTGCACGTCGATCAGTGGGATGCAGCTGAGGCAATCATCGACTGGTCAAAGACGAAGAACAGCCGGCCGCACGCGATACCCGTTCCTGCGCTGGCCGCCGAGTTGATCAATTCCATCAAGCCGAACAAATATGGATGGTTCTTCCCCTCAGCGAACGACCCGTCCGTTCCGGTTAGCCACAACACCCTTTACAGCTTCATCTGGAGGCAGCGCGAGCGTGGCGTTATCCCGGTTGTGACCAATCGGGATCTGCGGCGCACCTGGAAGACACTCGCTGGCAAAGCCGGGGTGACGAAGGAAATCCGCGATCGCATCCAGAATCATGCTCTGCATGATGTCAGTTCGAAGAACTATGACAGGTGGAACTACATGCCGGAAAAGCGCGCCGGCATGAAGAAGTGGGACAAGTTCATCACCGCGTTGCTCACCAAGGGGCAAAAGCGCAAGGCGGCGTGACCCATCTGTGCAGCAGGTCCGTTGCACAGGCCAGACAGTCGACCTATGATGATGTGCGCGGCGGTAACGGCGCTCCAACGGTCTCGGCGACACGCCGGTTGGTTGTGGCCAGGTCGCTCGGGCTGACGTTATGCATCGTTCTCGATCGGCTGGGCTGGCGTAGTGCGGCTCGGCCTTTTCCTCCTCAACCCGTAGGACCATCTGTCTACCCGCGCTGGGCAACTTGCAGCTAACCGACGTTATTGGCCGGCAGATAGTCCCGGTTCATTTCGATCCGAGCTGAGGTTCGAGCGGTCCGTATTTATGCACATTCCATTCCGATTTCTCGAGCTTTGAGGCGACGATCCTGTGAGTCATTTGTGACGCTCGCGGCATGAAATCGACAGGTTGTGTCCTCCAAGCTCGAAGCACCGGGAATGTGTTGGCCTCTCAAGCAAGGTAGCGATCCTCGCGCAGACTATTATGAACTCGCCCGTGCTGGCCCTCCGACATGAGGAGTCTGATAACTCCGGGTTCGATCGTGAAGCACTTTCTGGTGGCTTCAGACGATCGAGTCCGGATTTCGCGTTCGATCCGCTTCGATCGAACCGAAGAGCCGAGCGTCGTTGAGGCGGGTACGGGCCAGTGCGCGGTCAAGGGAGGCTCCCGACTGACGTCTTGCGAACTTATCCGCCGCCACCCGACAGTCCCGGATTGCTTGACCTCACGCAGGGCAGATCGAAACCTGCCTTTTCAAGCCACCGGCGCATCGTCACGGCATTTTTTGGCGCGAAACCTTCATAGTCGTTGTTGAAATAGACCCATGCTCTCCGCGCACCGCTGTTCTTGATCCTCTCGGCCCATTCGGCTAGCTCGCTTTCCGAATAGTCATGCCGATACCAGCGCTCCGGGCCATGCATTCGGAGATAAATATCGTCGGCTGTGCGAACCAGAACGTCCGGGAGACGTGGACCGCTGGATGAACAGAATATCGTGCCGCTCTCGCGGAAGGCGGAATAGACGGTCTCATTCCACCAGCTGGCATGACGAAACTCCACGACGTTGCGCCGCGTGTGGTCGAGCTGGCTCAAAATGGCGCTGAGCCTTTCCTCGGTGAAGCGATAGCTGGGCGGGAGCTGGAAAAGGAAACAGCCCATCCGCTCGCCAAGAATGTCGGCGATCAGTCCAAAGTCGTCTACCAGGGTTTCGGTGCCCACGAACTTCTTGATGTGCGTGATC
>NZ_RZOM01001091.1:0-2060 GCF_003999175.1 Mesorhizobium sp. M7A.F.Ca.ET.027.03.2.1
TGCGCGACGGCGTCGCCTCGACCATGCAGAGCCAGCTCGACGAGACCGCGCGTGGCCTGATCACCGCTTTTGCCGAGACCGCACCCTCGATGGCCAATGCCGCCGGCCTGTTCACCTGGTCGGGAGCGCCGGCCGTGCCGGCCGCCGGCACGCTGGTCACCGGCCTTGCCGCGTCCATCAGCGTCAATGCAGCGATGGACCCGAGCACCGGCGGCAACCCGACGCTGCTGCGCGACGGCGGCGCCAATGGTGCGGCCTATGTCGCCAACACGGGCGGCGGCGCGTCCTATTCCACCCTTCTGGTCGCCTATGGCGACCGGCTCGACCAGCCGATGACTTTCGACCCCGCCGCCGGCGTTTCGGCAACCTCCAGCGTATCCGACTACGCCGCCAGTTCGATCGGCTGGTTCGAGGGCGTGCGCCAGCAGGCTTCGACCGCCTCCGATGCCAAGGAAGCACTGGCATCGCGCAGCGCAGAGGCGCTGTCCAACGCGACCGGGGTCAATGTCGACCAGGAAATGTCGTTGCTGCTCGACCTCGAACACACCTACCAGGCATCGGCCCGGATGATGAAAACCGTCGACGACATGCTGACGGCCTTGCTTAACGCGGTGGGATAATTCCATGACTTCAGTATCCTCGGCCGCAATCTCCAATGCCATGCGCTCCCAGCAGATGCGCATGCAGGCCGAACTCGTCAAAGCCACGAAGGAAGCGTCGACCGGCAGGGTCGCCGATGTCGGGCTGGCTCTCGGAGGGCGCACCGCCCAGTCCGTCACCTTCTCGCGCGATCTCGACCGGCTCAACGTCATTATCGATTCCAACGGCCTGGTCGGCGCCAGGCTTTCCTCGACACAGACCTCGCTTGGCCAGCTCTCCGGCGCCGCTCAGACCTTCCTGTCCGCCCTGACCACCGCTTCCTCAAGCGACTCGTCCAACAGCCTCACCCGGGACTCCGGCAAGGCGACCATCCAGCAGCTGACCTCGATCCTCAACACCAGCGTCAATGGTGAATATCTGTTTGCCGGCACCAACACCGACGTCAAGCCGATCAACGATTTCACGGCTGCCGGCTCTCCCGCCAAGGCTGCATTCGGTACCGCTTTCCTCACCAATTTCGGTTTCACCCAGGACGACCCGGCAGCGGCCAACATCACGGCCGCCCAGATGGACGATTTCATCACCAACGATGTCGCGCCGCTGTTCACGGGCGCGGGTTGGCAGGGCGACTGGTCGAACGCCACCGACCAGCAGATCGTCAGCCGCATCGCACTCAACGAAACCACACCGACTTCGACCAGCGCCAACAGCGATGGCATTCAGAAACTCGCCATGGCCGCAGCCATGGTCAGCAGCCTGATGTCCAGCAACATCAGCCAGGCGGCGAAGAATACGGTTGTCAGCCGCTCCACCACACTGGTTGGCGAAGCGCTGAGCGGCATTGGCCAGCTTCAATCCGAGACCGGCATCGTCCAGAAGCGGGTTTCCGATGCCAACGATCGGATGAAAACGCAGGTCGACCTTTTCGAACGGCACATTCTCGATCTGGAAGCCGTCGATCCGGCGGCAGCCGCAACACGGGTCGCGGACCTGACACAGCACATCGAAACGTCTTTCGCGTTGACCGCACGCCTGCAGCAGCTCAGCCTGTTGAATTACCTGACCTGACAACGCTTAACGGAACGGTAGCCCCAACGATGTACCAATTCTCCTACGCCGACATCCAGAGCAACTCCGTTGCCGACGCGAAGGACCGCGAGCGGGAGCTTCTGACCCGCTCGATCGACATGCTGGCGGCGGCAGCAGCGGCCGGCCACGATTCGATGGAAGCGATCGAGGCGCTTCACTTCACCAACCGCGTCTGGACCGCCTTCGTCGAGGATCTTGGCTCCAGCGACAACGCCCTGCCCAAGGAACTGCGCGCCAACCTCATTTCCATCGGCCTGTGGCTGCTGCGCGAGGCGGAGGACATCCGTCAGGGCCGCACCAACAATTTCGAAGGGTTGATCGAGGTGTCCCAGATCATCAGGGACGGCATTCAATGACCAACACCCTGAAGA
>NZ_RZOM01001092.1:0-2057 GCF_003999175.1 Mesorhizobium sp. M7A.F.Ca.ET.027.03.2.1
CCGCTTGGGAGCGGCGGCGAAGGCCTGGCGCATGCTGGCGGGCGCCGCCGCGCGGTGGTCACGCAAGGCGGCGAGCTGTTTTTGAAAGGACGATTGATCCACTGCCAAACTCCGAGACCTCGAGCCATCATTACGGACCGGATGTTTCCGGCGCGTGTCGTCGCGACAATCTATCGGGCCGAACTCCACCCGTTTCAATGCGCAGCGATGACGCACACCGTCACCCCAGCGATGACGCAGACGTCACGCGGCGATCACGCACGATGTCATCGCCGGGATGAGGCGCCGCGTCACCCCAGGATGGCGCAACGCGGCATCAAAAGGACGTGAAGGATCACTGGCATAAATCCCAACGATCAGAAAAATTGATTGGCGCAACCCCTTGTGCCACGGTTACGTTCGGCTGGTCCAGCCAAGCGAAAAAGGCTGGCCATCGAGGAAATCTCCCATGCCACAGCGAAACGACACGGCGATATGGTCCGGCCTGTTCCGGATTTCGGCTGAATCCGGCCAAACCCTGCAGGCGCAGATCCGCCAGGCCATCGTAGCCGCCATTCTCGACCGCCAGATCGCCGCTTCGATGCCGCTTCCTTCCTGCCGGATCCTGGCCGAAAAACTTGGCGTGGCTCGCGGAACCGTGGTGCTGGCGTTCCAGCAGCTCGTCGACCAGGGTTTCCTGGTGGCGCGCGAGCGGCGTGGACATTTCGTCAATCCCGATGTGCTGGCGACACCGGCCAAGCCGCACCAGAAGGCGCCCGACCAGGCCAACGAGATCGACTGGAAGGCACGCCGCAAGATCGCCGCCAGCGACATGCCGCCGCCGGCCAAGCACGAGAACTGGATCAAGTCGTCCTATCCCTTCGTCTACGGGCAGTTCGACCCGGCGCTGTTCCCGACCGCCGAGTGGCGCGAGTGCAACCGCATGGCGCTTGCCGTGTTGGAAATCCGCAACTGGGCGTCCGACATGGTCGACCGTGACGATCCGCTGCTGATCGAGCAAATCCAGGCGCGGCTCCTGCCCCGGCGCGGCATCTTTGCCAACCCGGACGAGATCATCGTCACGCTGGGCGCTCAGAACGCGCTCTACATGCTGGCGACGCTGCTGATGTCCAAAGGCTCCAAGGTGGCGATGGAAGACCCGGGCTATCCCGATGCCCGCTCGATCTTCCGCCTTGCCGGCGCGGAGATACAGCCGGTGCCGGTCGACCAGTCCGGCATCGTAACTGCTTCTATCCCCAACGATTCCGGCTTCGTCTTCGTCACGCCCAGCCATCATTGCCCGACCATGGTGCCGTTGTCGGCGGAGCGGCGGCAGGATCTTCTGGCGCGCGCCAACCGCTACAACCAGATCATCATCGAGGACGGCTATGACAGCCAGCTTCTCGACGAGGCACCGCAGCAAGCGCTGAAGAGCCTCGATCGCTCCGGCCGCGTCGTCTATGTCGGCTCGATGTCCAAGACGTTGGCTCCCGGCCTGCGGCTCGGGTACATCGTGGCGTCCGCTGGACTAATCTCCGAGCTGCGGGCTCTGCGCCGCTTCATGCTGCGTCACCCGCCGGCCAACAATCAGCGCGCCGTAGCGCTGTTCCTGTCGCTCGGCCACCACGAGGCGCTGGTGCGGCGGCTGTCTTCAGCCTTCGATGAGCGGCGCAAGCGGCTGGTCCATGCGATTTCCGCCTTCCTGCCGGAATGGCGTTCGACCGATTCGGCCGGCGGCACGTCGCTGTGGCTCGAAGGGCCGCGCGGCACCGATTCGCGCGGGCTGGCCGAGGCAGCCGCCTCGCGCAGCGTCATCATCGAGCCAGGCGACCGTTTCTTCGATCGCACTGAAAAGCCTTCGCGTTTCATGCGGCTGGGCATCTCGTCGATCGCACTGCAGCACATCGAGCCAGGCATTCGCGAACTGGCCACGGCCGCCGGACGCAGACCCGCGGCCGCCTGATCCATCGTCGATCTCTCGTGACCGGAGCCGTTCGCAGCGGCTCCGGTATTTTAGCTCTGGCACATGGAACTGGGCCAGCTGGCCCATAGGATGAGCCAGTGCCAGCGGCATAGTC
>NZ_RZOM01001093.1:0-2053 GCF_003999175.1 Mesorhizobium sp. M7A.F.Ca.ET.027.03.2.1
GTCTTGTCGGGCGAGATAGAGGGCGCCAGTTTCGGCCCCCCAACGGCTCGGCCAACGAAATAGGCAAGGATATCGGTGGCCCAGACGACAGCGAACAGGAACAGGATGGCAATGAGGCCTGAACGATCGCCATCGCGCAGCAAGGCGAGCGACAGGCCTGAAACCGCGGCATAGGCAAGGCCGCTCGCATCCCATTGTCCGGTCTTGCGAACCGAGGCGGCTATCGCCGTTGCGGCAACAATGGCCGCCACAAGCGGCAGCAGCCAGGAGGCGGCCAGACCGCCAATCAAGGCGCCAATGAAGACAACCAGCAGTGCTTCCGGCAGGAAATCAAGGCCCGTTGCCCCGGTTGGCCGCGACATGCGGGTCCATTCATAGAAGATCGCCGCTACGATCACGGCACACAGCAGCCGGAACGGCAAACCGCCGATCCAGGTCAAGCCGAGAGTGATGATGGCGAGCACGATCGCCGAAACGATACGCAGTTGAAGATTGCTCATCCCGCGGCCGGTCGCGAAGCGACGTCATGGCCCCCAAGTCCGCCGAAACGGCGTTCGCGGCCAGCAAACTCACGCAAAGCTTCCGCAAGGTGCTCGCGGCTGAAGTCGGGCCAGTAGCAAGGCAGGAAGACGAGTTCGCTATAGGCGGCTTGCCACAGAAGGAAGTTCGACAGCCGGAGCTCGCCGCTGGTGCGGATGACCAGTTCCGGGTCGGGAATGCCTTGCGTATCGAGCGCGCCGGCAAAGCTTTCGGCTGATATCGCCTCGGCGTCGAGTTCGCCACGCGCCACGGCCGCCGCAAGCTTTTGTGCCGTACGAACGATTTCGTCTCGTCCGCCATAGTTGAAGGCGATCACCAGCGTCAGCGATTCGTTTGCGGCCGTCAGCGTTTCGGCCTCGTCGAGCAGTCCCCTGATATCAGACTGCAGCCCTGCCCGGTCACCGATGATTCTAACCCGCACACCGCTCTGGTGCAGTTCAGCAAGGTCACGGCGAATGAACATTTTCAAGAGGCCCATCAGGTCGCTGACCTCGGACTTCGGCCGCGACCAGTTCTCCGACGAGAAAGCATAGACGGTCAGGTAGGAAATGCCGAGCCCAGGTGCCGCGCGCACCGTCTTGCGCAGCGCCTCGACACCGGCACGGTGGCCCGCAAGACGGGGCATGCCGCGCGCCTTGGCCCAGCGTCCGTTTCCGTCCATGATGATCGCGACATGCGCGGGCGTTGCCATGTTCTCGCTTTCGGGTCAGCCGGCGGCCATGACCCTAAACCTGCATGATTTCAGCTTCCTTATCGGAAAGCAGGTGGTCGATGGTGCTGATCGTCTCGTCGGTAAGTTTCTGGACCTGGTCCGAGCGCTTGCGCTGATCGTCTTCGCTGATGTCGCCGTCTTTCTCCGCCTTCTTCAGGAAGTCCATGCCGTCGCGGCGCACATGGCGCGCGGCGACACGGGCGTTCTCGGCGTAGGTGTGCGAGATCTTGACCAGTTCCTTGCGGCGCTGTTCGTTAAGTTCGGGAAGTGGAATCCTGAGGTTGGTGCCGTCTACGATCGGGTTGAACCCCAAATTGGATTCGCGGATCGCGCGGTCGACCGCGCCAACCATCGACTTGTCCCATACCGATACCGAGATCATGCGCGGCTCCGGCACCGAGACGTTGGCGACCTGATTGATCGGCATGGTGGTGCCGTAGGCCTGCACCTGGATCGCATCGAGCAGATTGCTGGAGGCGCGACCGGTCCGCAGCGAGGCCAGATCATGCTTGAACGCGGCAATGGCCCCATCCATGCGCCGCTTGAGATCGTCGTACTCACCACTCATCTTTATCTCCTCGACCGTCTAATGCGGCTCACTGCTTCGGGGCCGTCTTCGAATCGAACTTTCAAAAACCGGCTTCCCTTTTCGGGTCAGGCCGCCGATCAATCGTCCGCGACGACGGTGCAGCGGCCGCCGCCCCTCAGAATATCGCCGAAACCACCTTTTTCGTGGATCGAATAGACGATTATCGGAATGTTGTTTTCGCGCGCAAGTGCAATCGCAGCAGTATCCATGAT
>NZ_RZOM01001094.1:0-2047 GCF_003999175.1 Mesorhizobium sp. M7A.F.Ca.ET.027.03.2.1
GTCGCTGGTGCTGGACCAGGCGATGGTCAAACCGCAGGCGCGTTACGTCATGTTCCATTGCCTCGACACGATCGACCGCAGCCTGTCGGGCGACATCAAATATTACGGCAGCATCGACCTGGTCGATGCCCGCCACCCACAGACGATTCTCGCCTATGGCCTGAACGGCAAGCCGCTGCCGGTCGAGAACGGCGCTCCGCTGCGGGTTCGCGTCGAGCGCCAACTCGGCTACAAGATGCCGAAATATCTCTACAAGATCGAGTTGGTCGATGGCTTCGCCACTGTCGGCGGCGGTCGCGGCGGCTATTGGGAAGACAATGGTTATGACTGGTACGGCGGAATCTGAATCGCACACCGCAAACGCTGCGGCCCCAAAGATGGCCAACCTATAGCGAGCGGCGAAACAGTTCGCCCTTTCCGGCAATCTGCTCGCCAATGCCGCCAAGCCGCAGCATATGCCAAGCAAGTGCATGGTTGCTCGAGGTTACCGGTTTCCCCAGTTCCTTCTCGACGTCCTCGATGATGCGGGCAACGCGCATGCTGGTGCAGGAAACGAACACCGCCTCACAGTGGCTCGACGCACCGATTTCCAAGATGGCCTGCTTGACCGATGCCGGCGTGATGCGCGCAACGACATTGTCATCCGCCTCGTTGAAGGAGCCCATGACCGGAATGTCCATCCCCCGCGCCATCAGCGATGCACGTAGCGAATGATTGATTTTCGCCAGATAAGGGGTGAGCAGCGCGATCCGCGAGACGCCCAGGGCCTTCAGCGCCGCCCGTGCCGCCGTCACCGGGTTGGTCACCTGCACGCCCGGCAGCACCTCGTGAACGCGTTCGGCGACCTTGTGCTCGCCTATAACCAGCGCTCCCGAGGTGCAGGCAAAACCGATCACATCGAACTTGACGTCCGGCAAGAGCCCGACAGTTCCCGGGATGACGGCCGACATCTTCATCAGGTTTTCCGGCGTGATCTCGACATCGCTGTAGAGCCGCGCCTCGTACAGCGCGATGTCGCGCGCGGGCAGCGCATAGCGGAATTCATCCTCGATGGTCTGGTCGGTTCGAAGGACGAGCAGGCCGAGATTGGCGCGGGTGCCGATCCCGTCGTCGATCTTGAACGGAATGTGTTCCTTGTCGACGACAAGCGCGGCGCGGCTAAGCGGGGCGTCCATGGCGCAGTCCCCTTCCTGATGCCAATCAGAATTGTCGACAATAAAAACGACAACTTTGCCAAACGTGTCAAGAGCTCCGTTCCAATTTTGGGAACCGGGGAATGCCGGGATTTCGCCCTATTTGAACGGTGAATCGATCGTCGACCCACGCGCCGTTGACAATGACCAGCGTCTTCCTGTTGAATTGTCGACAATAGAAACGACAACCATTCGGGTCAGCGATGCGCATATTGATCTTGGGCGGTGGCGTTGTCGGGATCACCACTGCCTATCAGTTGCAGAAGGACGGCCACACGGTCACCGTTCTCGAGCAGGCATCACAGGTGGCCGAAGGGGCAAGCTGGGCAAATGCCGGCATGATCGCGCCCGGCCATTCCTTCGTCTGGTCATCGCCGGCCGCGCCAAAAATCCTGCTGAAGTCACTGTTCCAGAAAGACCAGGCGCTTCGTTTCAAGCTCTCCGCCGACCCGCATCTCTACAGCTGGTCGCTGCGCTTCCTCATGCAATGCACGGCCGCCAAAGCGCGTCGCAACACCCTTCTCAAACATCGGCTTGCGGTCCATTCCCAATCGGTCCTGCAGGCGGTCGTCAGGGAGGAAGCGATCCAGTACGACAGGACATCGGCCGGCATTCTTTACTTCCACCGCAACCGCCAGGCGCTCGACAAGGGCATCGCCAACATGCGCCTGCTGGAGGCCGACGGCCAGGAGATCCGTATCGTCGACGCGCAGGAAATCGTTGACCGCGAGCCGGCGCTGGCTTCGTCGCGCGACAACATCGCCGGCGGCGTATTGTGTCCGACCGACGAAACCGGCGACGCCGCCAAGTTCACGCGCGCGCTGGCGGCCATCGTCGAAAATAGGGGCGGCAAG
>NZ_RZOM01001095.1:0-2040 GCF_003999175.1 Mesorhizobium sp. M7A.F.Ca.ET.027.03.2.1
ACCGTGCCTTCGTAGATCTCGCCGACTTCCGGCTCAGCGACGATGGTGTGGATCCACTTCTTCGCCGCCTCGATCTCCTTGGCGTTGGACGAAGCGATCTTGACCGTGCCGTCGTCCTCGATGTTGATCTTGGCGCCGGTCTTTTCGACGATCTCGCGGATCACCTTGCCGCCCGAGCCGATCACGTCACGGATCTTGTCGGTCGGGATGTGCATCACTTCGATGCGCGGTGCGAACTCACCCAGTTCCGAACGCGCGCCGGTCAGAGCATGCGCCATTTCGCCGAGGATGTGCTGGCGGCCATCCTTGGCCTGGTCCAGCGCGATCTTCATGATCTCCTCGGTGATGCCTTCGATCTTGATATCCATCTGCAGCGAGGTGATGCCGTTCGCGGTGCCGGCGACCTTGAAGTCCATGTCGCCGAGGTGATCCTCATCACCAAGGATGTCGGACAGAACGGCGAAACGCTCGCCTTCCTTGATCAGGCCCATGGCGATACCGGCGACCGGCTTTGCCAGCGGCACGCCGGCATCCATCAGCGCCAGCGAGGTGCCGCAGACGGTGGCCATCGACGACGAACCGTTGGACTCGGTGATCTCCGAGACGACGCGCAGAGTGTAGGGGAACTGGTCGGCACTCGGCAGCATCGGGCGAATGGCGCGCCAGGCGAGCTTGCCATGGCCGATTTCGCGGCGGCCCGGCGAACCCATGCGGCCGGTCTCTCCGACGGAGTAGGGAGGGAAGTTGTAGTGAAGAAGGAACTTCTCCTTGTACATGCCGGTCAGCGAATCGACATACTGCTCGTCCTCGCCGGTGCCGAGCGTGGCAACGACCAGCGCCTGGGTCTCGCCGCGGGTGAACAGCGCCGAACCGTGGGTGCGTGGCAGGACGCCGACTTCAGAGACGATCTTGCGGACTGTCTTCAGGTCACGGCCATCGATGCGCGAACCGGTGTCGAGGATGTTCCAGCGCACGACCTTGGCCTGGAGTTCCTTGAATACCGAACCGATCTGCTCGGAGGTGTACTTGGCATCTTCGCCTTCGGCCGGGGCAAACGCTGCCTTGACCTTCGCCTTGACGGCATCGACGGCGGCGTAACGCTTCTGCTTGTCGACGTTCTTGTAGGCATTGCTGAGTTCGTCACCGACGATCTTCAGCATCTCGGCTTCAAGGGCGGAATAATCCGGCGCGGTGAAGTCGCGCGGCTCCTTGGCGGCGACTTCGGCCAGCTTGATGATGGCGTCGATGACCGGCTGGAAGCCCTTGTGGCCGAACATGACGGCGCCGAGCATCAGCTCTTCGCCCAATTCCTTGGCCTCGGACTCAACCATCAGCACGGCGTCGGTGGTGCCGGCGACGATCAGGTCGAGCTTCGATTCCTGCATCTCGTCGACATGCGGGTTGAGCACGTATTCGCCGTTGATATAGCCGACGCGGGCGCCGCCGATCGGGCCCATGAAGGGCACGCCCGAGAGCGTCAGGGCAGCCGAGGTGGCCACGATCGACAGGATGTCGGGATCGTTCTCGAGGTCATGCTGGACGACGGTGACGACGATCTGCGTGTCGTTCTTGTAGCCGGAGGCGAAGAGCGGGCGGATCGGGCGGTCGATGAGGCGGGAAACCAGCGTTTCCTTCTCGCTCGGACGGCCTTCACGCTTGAAATAGCCACCCGGGATCTTGCCGGCGGCGTAGGTCTTTTCCTGGTAGTTGACGGTCAGCGGGAAGAAATCGAGGCCGGGCTTCGGCTCCTTCATCGAAACAACGGTGGCGAGAACCTTGGTCTCGCCGTAGGTGGCGAGCACCGCGCCGTCAGCCTGGCGTGCGATCTTGCCGGTTTCGAGGATGAGCGGACGGCCGCCCCATTCGATTTCCACTTTGTGGTGATTGAACATGTCTTGTCCTTAATATGAGGAAAGGGCCGCGCCGTTTCACGGTGCGCGGATGCCCTTTCCCTGGCTTCCTTTCTCGGGCAGCCACGGGCAAGACAACGGGAAGCTCGGGTAATTTCGGCGCGGCGAGCGCGCGCGAGCGTCCTGCAAT
>NZ_RZOM01001096.1:0-2039 GCF_003999175.1 Mesorhizobium sp. M7A.F.Ca.ET.027.03.2.1
GAGTAGCGCACGGTCTCGTTGCGCTTCCCGGAAAAATCATGCTCGGGCAGGGCGAGGCGGGGGTCGATGCCGAGGCGGTTGACCTTGTAGCCAAGGCCGGCCAGCACGCGTGCGGTGTCCTCGCCGACCTGCACGAACCATGGGCTGCCGGCGGTCTCGACGAAACGCTTGATGTAATCGGCCCGACGCACCGGAGCCGCCACCGGGTCGCCGAGCGCGAAATGGTGCTTCATCTTGGTACCGAAGGCGATGTAGCCGTCGGCATCGCCGAAATAGGAAAGCTTGCCTTGCACGGCGGTGGAATAGGCGAGCGAGAAGTCGCCATAGCGGCGCACCAGTGCCAGGCGTTCGATATGGGTCAGCGCCTGCCGCTCGACCTCGGGCGCGGCGGCCTCAAGGATCTTGTCGAAATAGAACCGCAAGGAGGGCATGGTCGAGATTCCGCGTGCCGCCTACAGCGCCGGCCGTCCAGGACGCGCCAAGGTGCTGTAACACTTTGATTCTGCGCATGACTCGAAAATCGGACTCGATTTCGGGCATGCGCGTGGGGGATAACCGAGACCCGCCAGCCACCCAAGGCCTCGAATCAATCACATTGCCGCGACCTGATTACCGTTGATATCGCGCATATGCCATATAGAGCGCAACCGCGGCCCGGCGTGTGGCGCTAAATCGCATCGCTCGAAATTCGGCCGCGGTTTGCTGCAGGGGATCCTGCGCGCGATCAAACGGTTACAGCGTCCTGCGAGCCTTACGGCGGGACGTCCAATGGGATTCGAGTGAATGACTGATACGACAATCAGATCGGTTGCGGATCTGCCGGCCACGGTCGAGCCGGCAATCGTCGTCGGCGCCGGTGCTGCCGGGCTGGCCGCCGCGCATGCCTTGATGAACGCCGGCGTGCCGACGGCGATCCTGGAAAAGGAAAGCCGGCTGGCCGAGCCCTGGCACCGGCGCCACCAGCAATTGCATCTCAACACCCATCGCGATCTTTCTTCGCTGCCTGGTCTCGCCTTTCCCCCTGGCACGCCCGCCTTTCCGCAAAGAATGGTCGTCATCCGCCACATGAACGATTTCCAGAAGGAGAACCGGCTGCCGGTGCAGTTTGGCGTCGCGGTCGAAGAGATCACCTTCAAGGGCGATCACTGGGCATTGCGCACCAGCGCCGGACCGCGCTTGGCCCGCAATGTCGTCATCGCCACCGGCCGCGACAGGCAGCCGTTCACCCCCGAATGGAAAGGCATGAAGGATTTCGTCGGGCGCATCATCCATTCGGCGGATTTCGGTGACGCGCAAGCCTATGCGGGCCAAAAAGTGCTGGTCGTCGGCGCCGGCAATTCGGGCTTCGATGCGCTCAATCATCTGGCCGGCATAGACACGGCCGCCATCTGGCTGTCGGCCCGCAACGGTCCCGCCCTGCTGCCCAAGCGCATCTGCAAGATCGCCGTGCACCGGCTTTCGCCGATCATGGCGCGCTTGCCGTTGCGGCTCGCCGATGCGGTGATGGCGGCAACGCAGCGGCTGGTTTTCGGCGACCTGACCAAATTCGGTCTGCCGCCCGCGCCTGCGGGCGGCGCCAGCCGCCTGAGCTCGGATTACACCGCGATCGCCGCCGACGACGGCGCCGTCGGCGCCATCAAGGCCGGCAAGATCACCGTCGTGCCGGGCATACGGGAATTCACCCGCGATGGCGTGATCCTGGCCAATGGCAGCCTGATCCATCCCGATGTCGTCATTGCCGCGACAGGCTACCGCACCGGGCTGGAGCCCATGATCGGCAAGCTCGGCGTGCTCGACGCCAAGGGCGTTCCGCTCTTCAACGGTGGCGAAGCCGATCCAAAATTGCCCGGTCTGTGGTTCACCGGCATGCGGCCAAGCATTCGCGGCTGCTTCGCCAATGCCGGCATCCTGGCCAAGGCGATCGCCAAACGAATTGCAGGGTCGGCCTCGCACCAATCCAGCGCATCACGCTGATTTCGGTTCCAGCCGCCGGAAACCGACGGCTTCCATCAGCATGTCCTCTTCCACCAGGCCGGCAT
>NZ_RZOM01001097.1:0-2038 GCF_003999175.1 Mesorhizobium sp. M7A.F.Ca.ET.027.03.2.1
GACGGGTGGAAGGCGGTGTCCTTGGGCGGCGGCGGCAATTCCGGTCCGCCGGCCGCGGGTGGTTCGGCGGGTGCGTTGCCGGCCTTGTAGTTCTGGTAGGCCTTGTAGGCGAGGCCGCCGATGGCAGCCAGTCCGCCAAGCTTCACCGCGGCGCCCGTCACGTTACGACCGGCACCAGTTCCAAGCAGCACGGCGGCCAGTGCGCCGGCGGCCAGCGGATTGTCCTTGGCCATCTGCACGGCCTGCCCCGCCTTGTCGCGAACGGTGCCGCTGGTGCCGGGGATTTGCGAGCCGAGCAGATCGTCGAGAAGCTTCTTGGGACCGAACATTCAGTGCCTCCAGGATTTGCCCGGCCGAACGGGCAGGTTTCGAACGTCGAAGACGTAGGTCCCGAAACTTGACATTGCAATGACAGGCGGCCGCTTTGCAGCAGCTTGATGCCCGGATCAGGAGCCGATATGCGGACCCCTGCCCCGCGCCTGCGCAAGCTCGACCTGGCGCTGGCGCTCGGCATAACGCTGGCGGTCCTCGTTCGAACGCGCCTCGAAACAATGCGGGCAGGAAATACCGGCGGCGAATTTGGGCGACGTCAGGTCGCCCGGTGTCAGCGGGTGCCGGCAGGCGCGGCACAGTTCCGCTTCGCCCTCGGCGAGGCCGTGCGACACCGAAACGCGCTCGTCGAAGACGAAGCATTCGCCTTGCCAGAGGCTCTGTTCGGCCGGGACCTCTTCGAGGTATTTGAGGATGCCGCCCTTGAGATGGAAGACATCCTCGAAGCCGAGCGATTTGACATAGGCGGTTGCCTTTTCGCAGCGTATGCCGCCGGTGCAGAACATCGCCACCTTGCGGCCTTCGAGCTCCGCCCGGTGCGCTTCCACCCAGGCCGGGAACTCGCGAAAGCTTGCGGTGGCCGGATCGATCGCCCCCTTGAATGTGCCGATCGACACCTCATAGGCGTTGCGCGTGTCGATTATGACAGTGCCGGGCTGCGAAATCAGAGCGTTCCAGTCGGTCGGCGCGACATAGGTGCCGGCACTATTCGAAGGATCGATGTCGTCGACGCCCATGGTGACGATCTCGCGCTTCAGCCGCACCTTCATGCGGTGGAACGGCATGTCCGCGGCTGCGCTGTACTTGACCTCGAGGCCCGCCAGCCCTTCGATGGCTTCGAGATACAGGATCAGTTCGGCAATTGCCGCCTCGCTGCCGGCGACGGTGCCGTTGATGCCTTCATGCGCCAGCAGCAGCGTGCCCTTGATGCCGCGCCCGCAGCAGAAGGCGGCGAGCGGCGCGCGCAGTTCTTCGAAAGCGTCGAGCCGGGCAAACCGGTAGAGCGCTGCGACGCGGAAGGGTGGAAGTGATGTCATTGCCGAAGCCACTAGACGCTCACGAAAGCCTATTCAAGGCAATAGCAGGCATCCTGTTCGGAGGTCACGGGCGCAAATCTGCACCATGGGCGAATTTGTACCATAGCTGAGATCAGGGAGTCAAGAAAAAATTCCTATCCTGAAAAAGCTGTCGGCACAAAACTGCCGACACCGCCGAGCTGGCAGCCGCCTTTGTGAGTTGAGCCTGGCGAGCATGGGCGACGCGTGACATCGCGACACGGCCGGTTTCGTGGACAGGAAAACAGCCTTCTGCTAATCGGTTGAATTGTCCACGCCACGGAGAGACACATGCCCAGCAAGACCGAAAAACTCCTGTCGCTCCTCAACGGCCAGCCGGTCATCCCGGTGCTGAAGATCTCTGATATCGCCAATGCCGTGCCGCTGGCGCGCGCGCTGGCGCGCGGCGGCCTGCCGGCGATCGAGATCACGCTGAGGACCGCCGATGCACTGGAAGCGATCCGGCGGGTCGCTGGTGAAGTCGAGGAAGCCATCGTCGGCGCCGGCACCATCCTCGATGCGGGCCAGTTCGAAGAGGCCGCCAGCGCTGGCTCTCGGTTCATCGTCAGCCCCGGCATCACCCGCGAGCTTCTGTCGGCAGCCGCCGGCAGCGATGTTCCGCTGCTGCCCGGCGCCATCACGCCCGGCGAGAT
>NZ_RZOM01001098.1:0-2035 GCF_003999175.1 Mesorhizobium sp. M7A.F.Ca.ET.027.03.2.1
GTTCGGACCAGCCCGCGAGTTGGCGGGCGGTGGGGCTGTCGCGGCGGTATTTGCCGGACAGCAATCCGCCGGCAAGCGGGCTCCAGACCAGGACGCCCAACCCCTGGTCGACGGAAATCGGCAGCAACTCGTACTCCGCCTCGCGCGCTTCCAGCGTGTAATGGATCTGCTGCGTGACGAAGCGCGGCTGGTGGCGGCTGTCGCTGATGCCGAGCGCCTTCATCACCTGCCAGCCGGAATAGTTGGAGCAGCCGACATAGCGGATCTTGCCCTGGGCAACCAGCGTGTCGAGCGCGCCGATGGTTTCCTCCAGCGGTGTCACGCCATCCCATTCGTGCAGGAAATAGATGTCGATGACGTCTGTCCTGAGCCGCTTCAGGCTCTTCTCGCATTCGCGGATCAGGTGATGGCGCGACAAGCCTTCATCGTTCGGGCCTTTGCCGATCCGCATCCGTGCCTTGGAGGCGATCAGCACGTCGCCCTTGCGCTTGCCGCCGAGCGCTTCGCCGATGATTTCTTCGGAAATGCCATTCGAATAGACGTTGGCGGTGTCGATGACATTGATGCCGGCGTCGATGCAGAGATCGATCATCCGGCGCGCCTCGTCGAGATCGGTCTTGCCGACCGCCGAAAATGCGCCGGCGCCGCCGAACGTCATGGTCCCCATGGTCAGCGTCGAAACTTTCAGGCCGGAACGGCCGAGGGTGCGGTATTCCATGTCGATCCTCGCGATTGCGTTGAGAAAGGGGCTGGGGAGGGTGCCCGAATGTGGCCGCTATTTGTAGGACAATTTGCGCGACTTGTCGCCATGCCAAGACGCCGGATCGATCATGCCTGGCGGGATTGGCAGCGGCGGCGATCACGCTCGGGCTGCAATAAAACCGTCATTGCAGGCCTATATTGAAGTCGGCTCAGGCGTTGCCGTTCCGGGCTGTAAGCCGGAGTTTGGGGCGCCGGACGTGGATCGACAGAGCTTGCAAGTGGAGCAGCCGATAATGACCGAGCTAAAACAGAATTCTCCGGCCAGGGATTGGCTTGAAGCCGAGCTCGCCGACACGCTCGACGAAGACTATGAGCTCGAAATGTCGGAGCCGGCGCTGTCGATGGAGATCGCCAAGATCTACAAGAACTCGCATCCGCCTTCGATCGACCGCATGCAGTATTTTCGCGACCTGATCACCCTGCAGTCCGAGTTGATCAAGCTGCAGTCCTGGGTCGCCTACCACAAGAAGAAGCTGGTGGTGATCTTCGAGGGACGCGATTCGGCCGGCAAGGGCGGCGTCATCAAGCGCATCACCCAGCGGCTCAATCCGCGCATCTGCCGCGTCGTGGCACTGCCGGCACCGACCGAGCGCGAAAAGTCGCAATGGTATTTCCAGCGCTATGTCCCGCATCTGCCGGCCGGCGGCGAGATCGTGCTGTTCGACCGCTCATGGTACAACCGCTCGGGCGTCGAGCGGGTGATGGGCTTTGCCCAGCCCGATCAGGTCGAAGAATTCTTTCACGACGTGCCGGAGTTCGAGCGCATGCTGGTCCGCTCGGGCATTACCGTGGTCAAATACTGGTTCTCGATCACCGACGAGGAACAGCAGATGCGCTTCCTGATGCGCATCCATGACCCAATGAAGCAGTGGAAACTGTCGCCGATGGACCTGCAGTCGCGCGTGCGCTGGGAGCAATACACCAAGGCCAAGGAAGAGACCTTCGCCCGCACCAACATCCCGGAAGCGCCCTGGTTCATCGTCGAGGGCAACGACAAGAAGCGCGCGCGGCTGAACTGCATCGACCATCTGCTCAAGCAGCTGCCTTACGAGGAAGTGCCGCATGAGGAGATCACGCTGCCCGAGCGCGTCTTCAACCCCGAATACGAGCGCCAGGTGCTGCCGCGCGAGCTCTACGTGCCGGAGAAGTATTGATGGATCGTGTCCAGCCGATAGATGGGTAACAGTTTGAACCGGATAGATAGGTAACAGTTTTCCCCCTTATGATGGGTTCGCGGCAGCGCCAAGCGGTTGGGTTGGCGCGGCGCTGCGGC